>JACQFF010000200.1 GCA_016200205.1 Planctomycetia bacterium | reverse complement strand
GTCGATGACGAAATCCTTACCGCCGAGGCCGGTTCGCCCTTGGCCGATCCGCTGAAAATTGGCGGTTTTACCGTAGGGAATCGCTGGTGCATTCACCCGATGGAAGGCTGGGATGCCCATCGCGACGGCTCGCCCACGCAGCATACGCTCCGCCGGTGGCGACATTTTGGTCGCAGTGGCGCGAAGCTGATCTGGGGGGGCGAGGCCGCCGCCGTCGTGCCCGAAGGACGCGCCAATCCCAATCAAACTCTCGCCACCCCGGCCAATCGCGCGGGTCTTTCGGCCCTACTTTTTGAACTCAAGCGATCGCACGCCGAACACTTTGGTGATACGTCGGATCTATGGATCGGCTTGCAACTGACGCATTCTGGGCGGTATTGCCGGCCCGATGGCCCCCAGCTCGAGCCGCGGATCGCGTATCACCATCCGCTGCTGGACGCAAAGTTCGGCATCGATCCCGACGACGCTACGGTGGTCATGACCGATGACGAAATTGAACGGCTGATCGATGCTTATTGCGTGGCGGCGGGGGTAGCCCGAGAAGTCGGCTTTCAATTCGTCGATATCAAGGCTTGCCATGGCTATCTATTGCACGAGTTTCTCAGCGCCCGCATGCGCCTAGGAAAATTCGGCGGAGATTTTGCTGGCCGGACTCGGCTGCTGACCACCATCATCGAGCGCGTGCAGGACGAGTTTCCAGATTTGGCGATCGGGGTACGTCTGAGCGTGTTCGACACCGTCCCCTATCAAACCAGCACCGACGTCGGTCAACCGTGGCCGTATCGCGATCAATTGCCATACCAGTTTGGTTTCGGCGTCGACGAGCAAGATCCGCTCACGATGGACCTTTCCGAGCCAATTCGATTGTTGAAACTGCTTGAGGGGCGCGGCGTGGCGGCGGTGAATATCTCGGCCGGAAGTCCCTATTATTGTCCGCATATTCAACGGCCGGCCATTTTTCCGCCGAGCGACGGTTATCTTCCGCCGGAAGACCCGTTGGTCGGCGTGTGGCGGCAGATCGAGGCGGCGCGACAATGCAAAACAGCGGTGCCCGCTCTGGTGATGGTCGGGACCGGCTATTCGTACTTGCAAGATTTTCTGCCGCAGGTGGCTCAGGCGGTCGTGCGCCAGCGGTGGATCGACGCGGTCGGGCTGGGCCGCATGGTGCTGGCGTATCCCGAATTGCCGGCCGACAGCCTGCGCCTTGGTCGCCTGGCGCGCAAACAAGTCTGCCGCACGTTCAGCGATTGCACGACCGCCCCGCGGCAGGGCTTCGTGTCGGGCTGCTTCCCGCTGGACTCGTACTACAAGGCCCTGCCTGAGGCCGTCGCGATCAAAGCGTTCCGCCACGGCCCTGAAACCGAATAACCCTAGCGGCGCGTCCCTTCCGAGCGCAACCTGTAAGCCCAGGGATGGCCATCCCTGGGCTTACGAGTGAGGGCGCCGCAATTCGCGTCAATTCCATTCCGCCGCATCGCGGGACAGCCGCGTCCGCGTCGGAGTGGAAGCGACCTGTTCGTATCCTATTGCGCCGGCTAGAATTCCTGGACAAAAGATGACCGAGGCCCAGAGCGTATCTACCGCGCTGGCCCGACTTCAAGATCTGGTCGAGCGTCTGGAAGCGCAACGCGGCTTCGCCGAGGTGGTCGCCAGTCTGCAGGCTGGACACGCCGCCACGCTGGGCGGAGTCTGGGGCTCAAGCTGCGCGCTGGTGGCGGCTTCTTTGGTGCGCCACTCGCCGGCACCCGTGGTGGTCGTCTGGCCCCACATGGACGACCTGGACGACTTTTGCGACGACCTGGCGCTGTTCAGCGGCGTCACGCCCGAACGGTTCCCGGCCTGGGAGCGAGAACGTCGCGAAAACGTTATTTTCGACGACACCTATGGCGAGCGGCTGCGGGTGCTCAAAACACTTTCCGCTCCCGAGCCGCCGCGACTCGTGGTGACCAGCATTCAGGCCTTGCTGCAACCGGTCCCGAGCCGCGAAAAACTCGCGCGGCAAACCCGGCGTATCCGCCGCGGCGACACCTCGAACGTTCAAGACTTGTTGAGCTGGCTGGTCACGGGCGGCTTCCACGGCACCAGCGCGGTCGAATTGCCCGGCGAGTTTTCGCCTCGCGGCGGCATTCTCGACATCTTTGCGCCAGACTGGTTCGACCCCGTGCGAATCGAATTCTTCGGCGATGAAATCGAGTCGATTCGCCGCTTCGAAGTCGCCACCCAGCGCAGCCTGGCCACGCTGGACGCCGTCGATATCACAGTGCTCGATGAGAGCGGCGACGATCGCGAGCACTTCGCCGGGTATCTGCCGGGCGATAGCTGGTTCTACCTGATTGAGCCGACCGACGTGGAAGAAGAGGGGCGTCGGTATCTGGAACGTCTCGAGCGGCCGCAAGACGTGCACAACGTCACGAGCACGCTGAGGCAGGTCACGCGCTTTGCCTCGATCACCGCGGCTAGCGTGCCCTTGGGGTCGCTGGAGACGACTTGCCATTTGGGAATCGAATCGGTCGAGCGATTCAGCGGCGACATCGGCAAAGTGCGCGACGAACTCGATGCTTCGATGGGAGCCGAGGACGGCAATGGTCAGGATGTGTTCATTGTCTGCCAAACCGAGGCCGAATCGCAGCGATTACAGGAAATCTTCACGACGACCCGCTTGGCCGCGGCCGGCAAACTGCACTATCCGATTGGCCGATTGAAAGCAGGATTTCGCCTCGTGGCCGATCGCATCGCGCTGGTCAGCGGCAGCGAGCTGTTTCACCGGGCCGATTTGAACCGACCGTCGCGCCGCCGATTGGGTCGAACCATCGATAGTTTCCTCGAGCTGCGCGAAGGCGATTACGTCGTCCACTTGTCGCACGGCATCGGCCGTTATCGCGGGCTGCAACTATTGGAGAAAGCGCACCAGGCCGAAGAGCACCTCGTGCTCGAATTCCACGGCGACACGAAAATCTACGTGCCGGCCTCTAAAATCGAGCTGGTGCAGAAATACGTCGGCGGCAACAAGAAGACCCGGCCGGCGCTGGCGCATATCGGCGGTCGGATGTGGAGCCGCCAAAAAGAAGCCGCCCGGGCCGCCGTGACGGATTTGGCCGCGGACATGCTCGACCTGCAAGCCGCGCGGGCTTCTCGCCCGGGAATCAAGTTTCCCGGCGACACGGCCTGGCAACGCGAATTCGACGCGTCGTTTCCCTATGTGGAAACGCCCGACCAACTGACGTCAATCGCCGCCATCAAGAGCGACATGGAATTGCCCCGGCCCATGGATCGATTGTTGTGCGGCGACGTGGGCTTCGGCAAAACGGAACTGGCCATGCGGGCGGCATTCAAAGTGGTCGACAGCGGCTACCAGGTCGCCGTGCTGGTGCCGACCACGATTTTGGCCGAACAACACCTGCGCACATTCAAAGCGCGGATGGCCGAGTTTCCGATCGCGATCGCCTCGCTCTCTCGTTTCTGCACGCCAAAGGAGACGCGAGAAATCATCGAAGGCCTGGCCCAAGGGTCGATCGACATCGTGATCGGCACCCATCGACTGGCGCAACACGACGTGAGCTTCCACAACCTGGGCCTGGTCGTTATCGATGAAGAACAGCGGTTTGGGGTGGAAGTCAAGGAGCGGCTCAAGGCGCTGCGGCAAACCGTCGACGTGCTGACGATGACCGCCACGCCCATTCCCCGCACCCTGCACCTCTCGCTGCTGGGTGTGCGCGATATATCGAACCTCGAAACTGCGCCCAACGATCGGCTGGCCATCGAAACCCGCGTGACTCGCTTCGAGCCTGAACTGGTGCGGCACGCGATCATGCGCGAACTGAACCGCAACGGCCAGATCTACTTCGTTCACAATCGGGTGCAAGATATCGAGAAAGTGGCCCATCGCCTGGAGCAGATTGTGCCCGAGGCGCGGATCGCCATCGGCCACGGCCAAATGCCCGAAGGTGAACTCGAAAAAGTGATGCTCGATTTCGTGGACCACCGGTTCGACGTGTTGCTGGCCACGACCATCGTCGAGAGCGGCTTGGATATTCCCAACGCCAACACGATCTTCGTCGACGAGGCCGACCGCTATGGGCTGGCCGATTTGCACCAATTGCGCGGCAGGGTCGGGCGATACAAACATCGGGCGTACTGCTACCTGCTCATCGACCCAAATAAACACCTTTCGTCCACGGCGGCCCGACGGTTGCGGGCCATCGAAGAGTTCAGCCAGATGGGCGCCGGCTTCGCGATTGCCATGCGCGATTTGGAACTGCGGGGCGCGGGAAACATTCTCGGCACGCAACAAAGCGGCCACATCGCCACGGTCGGCTATGAATTGTACTGCGAGCTGTTGGAACAGGCCGTGCGAAAGCTCAAGCAATTGCCACCCAAAGTCTCGCTCGACGTGAGCATCGACTTGCCGTGCGAGGCGTACATCCCCCGCGGATACGTGCCCGACATGCGATTGAAAATCGACTTGTATCGCCGCGTGGCCCGCGTCGCAACGATTGAAGAGTGGGACGATCTTTCGGCGGAACTGGTGGACCGTTTCGGGCCGCGGCCGCCAGAAGTCGACCGCATGCTGTTGTTGGCCCAACTGCGAATCTGGGCACACCAATGGCAAATCGAGTCGATTCACCTCGAAGACGGCTTCGTCGTGTTTGGCTATACCAAAAGGCGACGGGTGGAACAATTGGCGAGAAAGAGCGGGGGTCGTCTGCGGATCGTGGACGACAAAAGTACCTATCTGCCGATTGGCAAAGAAGTTGCGAACCATGACCAGATCGTCCAAACGGTCCAATCGCTGTTGCGGCCCGAATGATCGGGCCCTATAATCCCGCCCCGCTGGGCAGGCTCAGGCCATTGCCCAATCCCGTCAAGTTGGCGATTTCTCGCAGATTCACTTTCGTGCGGCAGACCACGCCCCAACGGGCTGGTTGAAAAGGCAAAGCGTGGCGCGAACGTATTATCGCTTTCTGACTGCAATCGCACTGGCAGTTGCCATCGAGCATCTGCACGCGGACCTGTTTACCACTTGGCCGACCCTGGGCCGAGCTCGACTAGCACTTGCGCAACTCGTTCACGACGCCGCCCTCGACGATCCCAACGTCGTGGGTGGCTACGGGGCAAGCGGGTCGGCCGGTCGGAACGGCTACCCGGCGGCGCCCTACTACAATACCGGGCCGAGCGCGCCAACGCATCCCGGTTCGCCGACGCGGCCGAGTTCGTGGCCGGGCGGAAGCCAAGATCCGGCCGGCGCGGCTGCCCCTGGGGCGGCAGTGCAACCGCCGCCGGGCGTGCCAACCGCGGCGCCCAGCGCCGTACGCAAATCTCCAACCGATCCGCCCTTTGATCCAGCGACGATTGTCGCGCATGTCGGTTCGGAGGTGATCCAAGCCAACGAGATCCTCCCCAGCCTCAATCAACGTCTGGCGCTGATCATGGCGGAAAAATCACAAGAAATTGGCCAACTTCCGCCTGACGAAAGACGCGCGCAAATCGATGAGTTGCAGCGCCTGCTGATGAAGCAGTTCGTGCAAGACATGATCAAATTAAAGCTGCTCGTATCCGACGTTCGCCACAAAGTGCCGGCGGAAGGCTTGAGCAAGCATGAGGAGATTTTCCGAAAGGACTTCAACTCGCGGATGATCAAAAACCTGATGGCGGATTACAAAGCCAGCAGTATCATCGATCTGGAAAACAAGCTGCGAGAGTCCGGCAGTTCGCTCGAGGCGCAACGAACGGTGTATATCGAGCAGGGGCTGGCCGTCGGCTGGCTGGGGCAGCAAACCAAAGAAGAGCAAGAGCCGAGCCACGAGCAAATGTTGACCTACTATCGCGAGCATTCCAGCGAATGGGAAACCCCGGCCCGGGTCCGCTGGGAACAGTTGACCGTCAAGTTCGACAACTTTGACTCCAAACGGTCTGCCTACCGGGCGTTGGCACAATGGGGAAACGAGATCCGGCGCGGCGCACCTTTTGGCGCGGTGGCCAAGGCGCATTCGCAAGGGATCACGGCCGAAGAAGGGGGGGCTCACGACTGGACCAGCAAAGGGAGTTTGCGTTCGACCGTTCTGGACGAAGTCTTGTTCGGGCTTCCCGAGGGGATGTTAAGTCAGATTCTGGAAGACGCCGATGGCTTCCATATCGTGCGGGTGGTCCAGCGGGAAGACCTGAAGCAGACCCCGTTTACCGAAGTCCAAGCCGAAATCAAGAAGCGGTTGCGCGACGGCAACAAAGACAAGCAAAAGGCCGCGTACATCGCCAAGCTCCGCGAGCGTACGCCGGTCTGGACCATCTTTGACGAAACGGCCTATTCCACTGCCCAACGACCTGGCGCCCCACCCGTCCGCTGAGCGCGCTGGCGGTTCGCCGCGCGCTGGGCGCCTCTAACCGTTTGGATCCCTGGCGTTTAGAATCCCCCGCTCGTGCTTCGCTTCGGGAATCGGCGGTGGTCCACGGCAAACGATTCGCGGACGACAGCCTCGCGACAGCCTCGCAAACGACCTCGCGAACGACAATTGTGTATGCACGGGGCACCGGCTAAACTGAGTATTCATGGGCCTTTGCGGGCGGCAACCGTAGAGGGACCCTATCGATCAGCACCGTTCGAGAAAGGAATGCCTCGATGAGCGAGGGGGCAAAACTGCGACTTGGCGATCAACAAATCGATTTGCCGATCATCGTGGGCACCGAAAATGAACGCGCGCTCGACATCTCCAAGCTCAGGGCCGAAACCGGCTGCGTTACCCTGGACGAGGGGTACGTCAACACGGGCTCGACCACCAGCGCCATCACCTATCTCGATGGCGACCAGGGCATTCTGCGATATCGTGGATACCCAATCGAAGTCATCGCCGAGCGCTGCGATTTCGTCGAAACCAGCTATCTGCTGATCTACGGAGAATTGCCCAACGCGGACCAATTGTCCAGGTTTCGCACTTCGCTGCGGCGCCACACGATGTTGCACGAGGACATGCGCTCGTTTTACAACGGGTTCCCCCGCGATGCGCATCCGATGGCAATCCTCAGTTCGGTGGTGGGGGCGCTCTCGACGTTCTATCAAGACTCGCTCAACCCGCGCGATCCCCGCCAGGTCGAGATTTCGGTCCATCGACTGATCGCCAAGTTGCCGACGATTGCCGCATATGCCTATAAAAAGTCAATCGGTCAGCCATTCACGTATCCGCAGAACGACTTGGACTACTGCGAGAATTTCTTGCGGATGATGTTTGCCGTTCCCAGCGAGCCGTATGTCCTGGATCCCGATTTCGTCGATGCTCTGAATCTGCTGTTGATGGTGCATGCGGATCACGAACAGAATTGCAGCACGTCGACGGTGCGGATGGTCGGCTCGAGCGACGCGAACCTGTTTGCCTCGATTTCGGCCGGCATCTGCGCGCTATGGGGACCGCTGCACGGCGGCGCCAATCAAGCCTGCGTCGAAATGCTCGAAGCGATGCGCGCCGACGGCGGTAACGTGGCCAAATACATCGAGAAGGCGAAAGACAAGAACAGCGGGTTCCGCCTGATGGGCTTCGGCCATCGAGTTTACAAGAACTACGATCCGCGGGCCACCATCATCAAGCGCACCTGCGACAAGCTGCTGGGCAAGCTCCATATCAAGGATCCGATTTTCGACATCGCGCAAGAGTTGGAGCGGGTCGCGCTATCCGACCCGTACTTCATCGAGCGCAAGCTTTATCCGAACGTCGACTTTTATTCGGGCGTGATTTATCGGGCGATTGGAATCCCGGTGCAGATGTTTACGGTTTTGTTTGCGATCGGTCGACTGCCGGGTTGGATCGCCCACTGGATGGAAATGCACGAATCGTCCACGAAAAAAATCTGCCGGCCACGACAGATTTACACCGGCCCGATCAAGCGCGACTTCACTCCACTTGAAAAGCGCGCCTAGCCGAAGTTCCCCAACGATTGACGCAAGTCCTTATGTGCCAATGACAGCACCGAAAAAGTTTCCACTACGGCCCAAAAAAGCAATTTCTGCTAGCAGGGTCGCTAAGTTGCGACGTTGGAATGAGTTGCCTCTTAGCTAGCGGTGACTTGACGGCAACGACAGTGGGGAAGTCGGGCTAGACGCTGTGTCTCGGAGAAGGGGACAGCCCCATTTCGCTCCCCGACCATCCTGCGGATGGTGCCCGCCGCAAAATCGGGACAGTCCCCGCCGGTTCTCGGATAGGCTCTAAATGAAACCCCCTGCCACTCTCGCGGGGGCGGTGTCGCGGCTTTGATCGCGGCTGGTTCTTCCCCATCTTCCCTCCTCGGCACAACCGGCACGGCGGCGGAGGGCCCGCGGCCGTTCTTCTTCGGCCTTTCGGTCGTTCCAGCCGATACGAGATGAGAGAGCTCCTGCTGAGTGAAAACATTCCCCCAAGCGCCCGCCCTGGACCGTGCTGGGATTTACTTCCAAGCGCTCGACGAACTTCACTTTGCCAGGACGGTCCCGCAAAACCGCCCAGGACCAGTTGCACCATGCGTCGAATGAAATCCATCCTCGTCGTCCTGGTCTGCTTGACGCTGTTCTCGCGGTGGTTGGCCGCCGAGCAGACGGCCATCCTCGAGCCTTCGCAGGTGATCGAAGCCGAGCGCGGAACGCTTCCGGGCAAGCCGCCGGTGATTACAGCCGTGGCCATTCGTCCGGGCGGCGGTTTGATCGCGACGGCCGGAGACGATCACGCGGTGCGTCTCTGGAGCACGACGACCGGCCGGATCGTCCAGACGCTCAAGGGGCACAGCGATTGGGTGCGCAGCCTGGCTTTCAGCCCCGATGGCGAATCGTTGGCCTCCGG
>JACQFF010000205.1 GCA_016200205.1 Planctomycetia bacterium | reverse complement strand
CGGTGGCTGAGCGCCGATTTGACGGTTTCGCCCAGCTCGGCGAACGTGCGGTGGTACTCGACGATTTCGAACAGCGGGTCGTAGCCGAAACCGGCGGTGCCGGCCGCCTCGAAGCGGATCCGGCCGTCGCATCTACCGCCGCTCTCGGCCCGAACGGTCCCCCGCGGATCGGACAGAGCCAATTGGCAGACGTAATGAGCCGTGCGGCGAGGGAGCGGCATATCGCCGAGCTGGGCGAGCAGATGCTCGTTGTTCTGTTGGTCCGTGGCGAGTGGACCGGCGTAGCGGGCCGAATAAATGCCCGGCGCTCCGCCCAAGGCGTCGACGACCAGCCCACTGTCCTCGCCCAGCACCCAGGCGTTCAAGTGCCGGGCCTGGCCCACGGCTTTCAGCGCGGCGTTGGCGGCAAACGAGTCGCCCGTCTCTTCGACGTTAATGGCGTGCGGGTAATCGGCCAGGGTCTTGATTTGCAGGGCCAATGGCCTCAAAAGCTCGCGGAGCTCTTGGGCCTTCTTGCGATTTGAGGTGCCCAGCACCAATAGTGCGACCGATGGCATGATCGCGGCCTGCGACCTGACGGAAACGATCCTTGGTGGAAACGACTTCGTCAGTTGTAATCGGTCGGTCGGGGTTTCGCTACCGCACCCTCCGCGGTACGGCTGTAGTCGCTGCTGATCGAGCGGCGGGGCACCTCGACCGGCACCGGTTGGACGTCGAAGGGAATGCCCGAGAGCTTCTTGGGCTTGCCGACCTGGGTGGTTTTGCCTGGCTCGACTTTCGTCTCCGCGCCAAACGTGCGCATGATGGTGTGGACGGCCGGATTGATCTCGATCTTTCCGTCGGCGCGCGGCGTGCCGACGGAAGCAAAACTGCCGACCGTCACGATGCTCGAGTGGCGATCGTGAAACTCATAAGCCTGGTAGCCTTTTTTCCGCAGGGCTTCGGCCAACAAATGGGCGCTCTTGGCGGCCTCCTCCAAATAGCTTTTCGGCGTGGCGCCGTTTTCGATCGCCGCGAGATTCTTCTGATCCAGCAAAATGGCGTGCCCGGTGAAAGTGGCCACTTTCACCGTGTAGCGCTCCGGACATTCAAGCAAACTGTGCGGAACCCCCTTGTTCATTTCCACCACGAACTTGTCGAGTCCCCTTGGCACGTAGTATTCGTTGGGCAACAGCGGATTGTTGACGACGAAGGCACTGGCCATCGGCCCGCGTTTCAACTCGTCGCTGCCTTCGGGAAGAATCGCCTTCTTGACCTCTCTTTGAAGCATTCGCAATCCGGCCAGCGACTGATTGGTCGATTGGCCGGCGGCGACATTTAACGATTTGGGCTGGGCATATTTGAGCTTCTTCAAAACCTTCTGGCCTTCAGGATCGTCGACCGTGGGATAATCGCCGACCACGACGGCGATTTCCACAACATCGTTGTGACGCTGATAACGCATGGCGACCGGCTCGCCGTAACGATCGATTTTGCGGCCCTGGACACCCTTGGAGAACTCGAATTTCTTCTGATACGAATAGGCCGGCAGCTTGTATTCCTTGCGCAGTTCGTAGATCAGTTGGCGAGCCTGCTCCGCGGCGCCGTCACCGGAAAACGTGGCGGCCATGATCATCCATGGGCCGTTATCCTCCGTGATTGGATACATCTCAGCCGGATCGGCTTCCAGGTGCTTGAACAGCACGAGTTTCGACCAGGCCGGAGCGGCGCCCGCGCCAGGGCACCAAATGCCCCCAGCCAGCGCGCCAAGAACCAGCCACACAGAAGTCCGAGTGACCATGCGTACTCCGTGCCATTCGAAGGCGCAATGCCTAAACGGTTTGCGGCCTTCGGCTGAATTTCGAAATGAAATGAACGGAACCGAAATGCCTCGGATGGGAGGCTTTTGGAACAAACGGACAAAACTCAACCGCGGCCCTTGCAAGCACGGCTTCACCGTCGCGGGCGGCTCAGCCTCGCACCGGCCGATAGGTTTTGTCCGGCCGCTCTCAGATATGTGGGGCGGGAGTGTAACAAACGTCCCCCGACGTGGCTAGGCCGGACTTTGCCGGCGCGAAAGCGGCTAATCCGGCGTGCTAGCAGGCCTGGATTTGACCGTTGGCCACTTCGGCGGCAGTTACCCGTTGGAAACGGCCGACCGAGTCCAGACCACCGGGCAACTCGACGGGAGCATAGCGGCAGGCGGTGCCGACGACGTATCCAGGTCGCCCGGCCTTCGACTCGACGAGCACCTCGAGTTGCCGGCCCAACAGGCTCGTGAAGTACCGCTCGCGGAGCCGCGTTTCCAATTGAGCCAACTGCCGGCAACGCTCCGCTTTGAGTTCCGGCGAGATCTGATCGGGCATTTCGGCCGCCGGCGTCGTGCGGCGGGGGCTGAACGGAAAAATGTGGATCTTGGAAAAGCCCACTTCTTCCGACACACGGCAAGTCGCCAGGAAATCTTCGTCCGTCTCCCCCGGAAACCCCACGATGATGTCGGTCGTCAGCGCGGGCTTATCGAGGGCTTCGCCGAGCAGGCGGCATCGATCGACAAAACGCCGGCTGCCCCAGCGGCGGCGCATCCGTCGCAATACGGCGTCGGAGCCGCTCTGCATCGAAATGTGCAAATGGGGGCAGACACGCTGGGGATAGGCCGCCATTACCGCAATCAGCTCGCGCGTGACTTCAGTCGCCTCGATGCTGCTCAAACGGATCCGAAACTCGCCCGGCAGGCGAGCCAGGCGTTCCAACAGGTGCGAGAGCCGAAGCCAATCGGATTTGGCCCGCTCGCGGCTCCACTCCACGCCATAATGGCCCAAGTGAATGCCGGTCAGCACGACTTCGCGATACCCGTTGTCCACAAGCCGGCGCACTTCGTCGACGATGTGTTCGACCGGCCTGCTGGCCAGATGGGGCCGCACGCTGGGAATGATGCAGAAGCTGCAGTTGAGCATGCAGCCGTCTTGCACTTTGACGTAAGCCCGGTGCCGCCGGCCGAAACTTGAAATACCCGTCGGCAGGTCGATCACGCCAAAACGGCCCAACAGGTCGGGCAATTCACGTTTGTCGATGACCACCTCGACCACCGCCGGCAACGAGGCGACTTCCTGCGGTGCCCGAGTGGCATAGCAGCCCATCACGACGATCCGCGTGCCCGGATTGCGGCGGGCCAATTGGCGAATGACCTGCCGGCTCTTCGAGTCGCCTTCGGCGGTGACGGTGCAGGTGTTGACCACGCACAGATCGGCCGACTCGTCCTCGCCAGCATCGCGGTATCCGGCCGAGGAGAGCGACTGGCGCACAAACTGGGTCTCGTACTGGTTGACTTTGCAACCCAGCGTTACCGTTTTGAGCGTTGCCATAGGCGGACCGACGAACGGGACAAGATCCAAGCGAGCGACTCTACGCGCAACTCAGCGTAAAGATTCGCGCGGTGAGGTGCAAGTGAGGATGACCGCGCTTTTAAGGGCAAACGCGGTTGGTCATTCAGGCACCGGTTCGATGCTGGCCGACATCGAGCCCTTGCAACTGCGGATGGCATGATCCTTGCCGAAGGCGTGAACTTGGTCGCGCTTCAACTCGGCGTGTTCTTTGGTCGTGGTCAGAATGATCGCGCGCCCGCGGCTGTCGACCTCCTGCGCGATTCGAAAGCCTTTTTCCGGCGGATGTCCGAAAAGCTGCTGCATCATGGCGATGACATATTCGGGTGTATGTTCCTGGTCGTCCCACAAAATGACGTTGTAGCGCGGCTGGCGCTTTGGTCTTTTATCCTGCTGAGCCCGCTGCTTGCGCACGGTCTCGACCACTGGCTCGGCGATGCCCATTTGAGATTCGTCTGCCACGTCGCGCCCTCGACCGGAATTCGTGCCCACGATAGCCGAATAGCCTGGGAGTCATTATATTGCAGAGCTTCAACACTTACAAACTTCGAAAGCCAGCGTGATGTCGAGTCTGGACGATTATTTACATGAGCGTCGAGCCCAGTTCGAACGAGAGCTGGTCGATCTGTTGTGCATTCCCAGTGTCAGTGCCAGCAGCGCCAATCGCGACGATGTGCGGCGAGCGGCGGCGTGGGTGGTCGACCAGTTTCGCGGTTTGAAGTTGAAGACCGAGCTGGTCGAAACCGCCGGGCATCCCATCGTTTACGCCGAATCGCCCGCTGTCGCCGGCGCGCCGACGGTGTTGGTGTACGGCCATTACGACGTGCAGCCGCCGGATCCTCTGAAGGAATGGATCTCACCCCCATTTGAGCCAGCGATTCGCGAGGGCAATATCTATGCCCGCGGTGCGACCGATGACAAGGGCCAAATGCTCACGCACATCAAGTCGACCGAAGCCTGGCTCAAGAGCCAGGGCAAACTGCCACTCCAATTGAAGTTCTTGATCGAAGGGGAGGAAGAAGTCGGCAGCACGCATTTGGAAGAATTCATCGCCAAAAATCGCACCCGCCTGGCGTGCGATTGCGTGGTCATCAGCGACACGTCGCAGTTTGCCCCGGGCGTGCCGGCGATTACTTACGGCCTGCGAGGCCTTGCCTATTTCGAACTTAACTTGACCGGTCCGAGCCAAGACAAGCACTCCGGCACGTTCGGTGGAGCCATTGCCAATCCGGCGAATGTGCTGTGCTCGATGCTGGCGGCCCTGATCAATGAGCGCGGGCAGGTGCAGATTCCGGGTTTCTACAATGACGTTGAACCGCTCACTCCGCGCGAGCGTGACGAATTCAAGAAGTTGCCTTTCGACGAACGAGGCTTTATGCAAAAGCTGGGCGTCGAGGCTTTGCGCGGCGAAGAAGGCTATTCGACGTTGGAGCGGCGTTGGGCCCGCCCGACGTGCGACATCAACGGCATGCTGAGCGGATATACCGGCGAGGGAGCCAAGACGGTGCTGCCCGCCCGGGCGATGGCGAAGTTCAGCTTTCGGCTGGTGCCGAAGCAGGATCCGAAGATAATTTCGGCAGCCCTAGAGAAGCGTTTGCGAGAACTGTGCCCCAAAGGCGTCAAGATGGAACTGGTCAGTTCTCACGGCGCCCCGGGGGTGGTCGTGCCCTTGGATAGCCCCTACGTGGCCGCGGCCGAGCGCGCGATCGAACACGGCTTTGGCAAGCGACCCGTTTTCATGCGCGAGGGCGGTTCAATTCCGGTCGTGGCGATCTTCCATGACTTGCTCGGAGTCGATACGCTACTTTTGGGTTGGGGATTGGACGACGACAACCCGCATAGCCCCAACGAAAAGTTCTGTCTGGCCGATTTCCACCGGGGCATCAAGGCCAGCGCGCACTTATGGCAAGAGTTGGGACAAATCAAACGCACCTAATACAAATCGCGTTTGGCCCGACTTCTATCCGGTCAATCAAACCTTCCGTTTAGTGAATTAAAAAATGCTCGATCGTAGATATGTAGTTGAACACGCCGATCGCGTGGAACAGAACTGCCAGCGGCGCGGCTCGCGGGCCGATGTGCGGCAGTTCGTCTCGCTCGAAACCCAGCGCAAGGCCAGGCAGGCCGACATCGATCAGTTAAATCGACAGGCCAACGAGGTCAGCAAATCGATCGGCAAAGCCAAAGACGCGGCCGAGCGCGAAGCCCGCAAGGCCGAGGGACGCGGACTGCGAGAAAAGACGGCCGAGGCCCAGGCCGACTTGGACCGCATCACGGCCGCGGCCGATGCCATTCTGCGGGCGATTCCCAACATGTCACATCCCGAGGCCCCGATTGGGGTCGATGATCAGGCCAATCTGGAAATCCGCCGCGGAATTCACGAGCCGCCAAAATTCGCTTTCAAGCCCCTGGATCACGTTGATCTCGGCGAAAAACTGGGGCTGGTGGATTTCGAAGGAGGCGCCAAAGTCACGGGCCACGGCTTCTATTTTCTAAAAAACGATGCCGTGCTGCTCGAATTGGCCCTGCAACACTACGCCCTCGACGTGCTCGTTCGCGAGGGTTTTACGCCCACGATTACGCCCGACCTGGCTCGCAACGAGATTCTGCAAGGCACCGGCTACATTCCCCGCGGACCGGAAACGCAGATTTACAGCATCGCGGATAGCGACTTGAGCCTGGTCGCGACCGCCGAAATCACGTTGGGCGGATTGCTCTCCAACGAAATCCTCGATGCCGGAGTGTTGCCGGTAAAGCTGTGCGGAATCAGCCATTGCTACCGCACCGAAGCGGGCGCCGGCGGCCGGGCGGCTCGCGGATTGTATCGCGTCCACCAGTTCACCAAGGTCGAGATGTTCGCGTTCACGCTGCCCAATCAAAGCGAGGATATGTTGAACTACTTTTGCGATTTGGAATGCCGGATTTTCGACGGCCTGGGCATTGCCTATCGCGTGGTCGACACGGCAACGGGCGATCTGGGCGGACCGGCCTATCGTAAATTCGATTTGGAAGCGTGGATGCCGGGCCGGGGCGAAGCGGGCGAATATGGCGAAGTGACGAGCACCTCCAACTGCACGGATTATCAGGCCCGGCGGTTGGGAATCCGCTACCGCACCGGCGAAAAAGGGACCGCGTTCGTGCACACGCTCAATGGAACCGCGATTGCCATCAGTCGCGCCTTGATCGCGGTTCTGGAGAATTACCAGCAAGCCGACGGCTCAGTGGTCGTCCCGGACGTGCTGCGGAAATGGGTGGGCAAGGATCGGATTTCCGCGCTCTAGCCTTGCACTCGCCGCAGCTCGCCCATCCCAACGACGGTCATGGAGCGATGACGCCGACTATGTACGCCTATCTCGCTCGCAAGCCAGACGGCACACCGGCCATCTGGTTTTTCAACTGGCGCCGATGCTAGCGGCCACGTTGGTAAAGGTCGTATTGGCTTGTGTCCCCACCGATGCAATGGCCGCCAGGCAGACGATTATGATCAGGGCCAACATTACCGCGTATTCCACGGCGGTGGGGCCGTCTTCCGCGACAAGAAACCGATGCAACTTGTGAAACAGCGACATTGCAAACCCCTTTTTCAAAAGATGAGGTTCTCAGTGGAGACAATTCCAGGGAATTACGCGCACTCATCAAGATGACGAGTGTCGAACTACCTGCCTTTCGACAACCGGCTACCCGGGGAACCAATCCCGCGGGCCCTTGGCTTTTCGGCCCGGCCTTACGGCCGGTTTGCCCTTTTCGAGGATGGTGGAGAGGAGCTTTATTGGGGCTGTTCGCCGCCAGGCTCTAGTTCACGTTGTGACGTGTTGATGACGTGATTTGGCCAAACCGATCACTGGCTTTGACTATGTAAACTCGTATCT
Organism: Planctomycetia bacterium; assembly: GCA_016200205.1. Lineage (GTDB taxonomy): Bacteria > Planctomycetota > Planctomycetia > Pirellulales > PALSA-1355 > PALSA-1355. The sequence continues at coordinate 9,138 of JACQFF010000205.1, read as the reverse complement.
CACTTTTTGCGATTGTCAAATCACGCTGCGGTGCAATCCTCGGAACGAAACTTGCGTTCACGTGAGAAACAGCCGCCACTACAGCGCGTTCATGGCGGCTTGCGCCTCTTTGCACAGTCGTTGCGCTTCGGCGGAAGTCGGCGCTTCCGCTATCACTCGCACAATCGGCTCGGTGTTGCTGGCGCGGATCAGCAACCATTTGCCGGGCCAATCCAGCCGCAGGCCGTCGAGACGATCCGCCTGGCCATCGCGGAAATGGCGTTCGACCGCTTGCAGTGCCGCGGGAATTTTCTCGCGGGGCAGCGTGAGTTTTGTTTTCACGATTTCATAACGCGGCAATTCATCGGCCAACTGGCTGACTTTCATTTTTCGCCGGGCCATGGCGTCGAGAATCATCGTCATTCCGACGAAACTATCGCGGACCAACCCGACCCTTGGATCGATCACGCCGCCGTTGCCTTCGCCCCCCAGCACGGAAGCGTGCATGAGCATCGCGTCGACGACATTCGCTTCGCCCACCGCCGCACGAAAAAAGGGGACATTGTACTTTTCGGCCAGGTCCTGAGCCATCCGGCTCGTCGAGCAGTTCGTCACGATCGCTCCGCGTTGGCCGCGCAATCGCTGCTCGACACAAATGGCCAGCGTATACTCCTCGCCCAAGTAGCGGCCCGATTCGTCAATGACGGCCAGCCGATCGGCATCGGGATCCTGGCAGAAGCCGGCGTCGCACCCGCCATCGGGCACGGCCGATAGCACGCCGGCCAGATTCTCGGCCGTCGGTTCGGGCGTATGTTCGAACCGGCCATCCGGCTCCGCTCCGAGCAGAGTGACCGTGCAGCCAAGTTCCGTCAGCAGTTTGCGGCCCAACAGACTGCCCGCGCCGTGGTTGGCATCGAGCAACACCTTGAACTGGCGGTGGCGGATGCGATCGACGTCCACGGTTTTTTCGATCAGCGACCAATGCTGGCTGATCGAATCGGCGCAAATCTGGACACTTCCCATGCGATCCTGGATCGAGCGTTGCAATTTCCGCCGGCGGTAGCGGTCCATGACCCTGACGCCGAAAGCTTCAGGAATGACCCGTCCCTCGACGGAAAAGAGTTTTAGCCCGTTGTATTGAGCCGGATTGTGACTTGCGGAAATTTGAATGCCGCCCGTAGCTCGAAATTGCCGCACCAGCACGCCGGTCGTTGGCGTGGCAGCGACCCCGGCATCGATCACCTGCCGCCCGAGCGCCGTCAGGCCGCCGCAAATCGCGGATGAAAGCATCGGACCGGTTGAGCGGCCATCGCGAGTAATCACGATGTTGCCGGGCGGCAATTCGGCCGCCAGGGCGCAGGCATAGCGAATGGCAACCTCGGCCGTGAGGCTGTCGCCGACAATCCCACGCAGGCCTGAAACGCTGATGATCGGTTCGCTCACCGTTGACTCCTCGTGCGACCATTGCGCTCGGGCGAGTGGCTTTTGGGCGACGCGCGTAAAATACGAACACCGAGCGATGCAAATTTTACCACTATTTTTCGCCGTAATTCGGTTCCGCGGGAAAATGGCCGCCGTGTTGTGGCAACTGCCTGGCACACCGGGAGCAGTTCCCCTTGCTGAGTTGGACAAATCAGGCACAATTGTGCCAGAACCCCGGAAATAATCGATCCCACCGCCCGAGCGGCGCTATTTCGCAGACGGAGTCCCGAACTCATGGCCCAAATGTCCGCCGCGCTTGACCGCGCGAAGGCCCTGGCTCAACTCGACGTCGCTGCCAACCAGAAGCTGCTTTCGCCAGGTGCCATCGCCAACATTCGCGCTTGGCTGACCGAGCCTCGCTACGCCGAATACGCACCGCAAGTGGCCGAGCACCTGGTGCAGGGCCGTTGGAAACAGCTGGATGACGCGTTTTGGACCATTATCCCCTTCGGCACCGGCGGTCGGCGGGGCAAAATGTATCCGATCGGCTCCAACACCATCAACGACCGCACGATCGGCGAAAGCGCCCAGGGATTGGCCGATTATGTCAAACGATTGCATTCCCCGGCGGCCCTTTCCTGCGCCATCGCATACGACACGCGGCATCGGTCGCGCCATTTTGCCGAGCTTTGCGCCGAAGTAATGGTCGCTGCTGGATTCACCGTCTATTTCCTCGACGGCTATCGCAGCACTCCGGAGCTGTCGTTCGCCGTGCGCCATAAGCACTGTTCCTGCGGGATTATAGTCACGGCCAGTCATAATCCGCCGAGCGATAACGCCGTCAAAGCCTATTGGTCGACAGGCGGGCAACTGTTGCCACCCCACGATCAAGGCGTGATCGACTGCGTAATGTCGACGGCCACGGTCCAGCGCACGCCATTTTCGACGGGGCTCGCCAAAGGCCAGGTCGTGATGTGCCAAGATGAAATGGATCGGGCCTACATCGCGGCGGTCGCGGCCCAAGGGTTTGCCGGACCACGGGAACTGAAGATCATCTACTCGCCCCTGCACGGCGTGGGCGCCTCGGCGGTCCTGCCGGCTTTAGAGGCGGACGGGTTTGCAGACGTGGAAGTCTTTGGGCCCCACGCCGAGCCCAATGGCGATTTTCCTAACGTGCCCGGCCATGTCTCGAACCCGGAGAATCGCGCGGTTTTCGATGCCATCATCTCGCGTGGGAAGCAGGCGCAAGCCGACTTGATATTGGCGACCGATCCGGATTGCGATCGCATCGGATTGGCCGCTGGGTTGACGACGAAGACCGATGGGCCTTGGGCGACGATGACTGGAAATCAAATTGGCGTCCTGCTGACCGAATACGTTTTGGATCGCTGGAAAACGGCCGGCCGGATCACGCCCAACCACTACGTTGTCAAGACCCTGGTAACCACCGAGTTGATCCGCCGCATCGCCGATGCCTATGGCGTCAAAACCCAAGGCAATCTGCAAGTGGGGTTCAAATTCATTGGCGGCGCGATCGACGAAGCGGGTTCGGAGAAGTTTATTTTCGGTGCGGAAGAATCGTACGGATACCTGGCCGGCACGTACGCACGCGATAAGGACGCGGCCGTGGCCGCCATGTTGCTGGCCGAACTTGCCGCCAAGGCCAAAGCGGCCGGACAGAGCCTGCACCAAAAACTCGATGCGCTGTATTGGCAATACGGCTATCACGCCGAATCGCAGATTTCCGTGGCCATGCCCGGCTCTCAGGGCATGCAACAGATGGCCGCCCTGATGGCGAAATTTCGCGAGGAGCCTCCACGACAGCTAGCCGGACTAAAAGTAACGCGAGTCCGCGATTACCTGGGGCTGACAGAGCACCGGCCGGGCGAGCCCAAGCGTCCGCTGGACGGTCCGCGCGGAGACATGGTGATGCTCGATTTGGCCGCCGAGGGCACGTATGTCGCCGTGCGACCGTCGGGGACCGAGCCGAAGGTAAAATACTATATGTTCACCTTCGAACCGGCCGAGTTGCTGGCGAATCTGGAAATTGCCAAGGCCGAGCATGCGGCCCGACTGGCCGATTTGGGACGCGATTTGACCGCGTTTTCGCGGGCCCCCGGCTAACAATTGCCTGTTACTCCCCGGATAGCATCTCTGTCCATTTGTGATGCGCAGGTACAATTGAAAAGTGTGCTTTGACTTTCTGTCGCCCTGGCAGCACGACCTCGGCAGCCGCTTATGTCCGACGATACTAGCCAAGCTCCGGAAATGCCCGCCCCCGCGCAACCGTTTGATCCGGCTGGCGAAGCATTGAAATCGCGCGGAGCGGCCGCCAAAGTCCGCGAATTCCCGCAAGCACCGGGCGTGTATTTGATGAAGGATACGGCGGGTCGGGTGATCTACGTCGGGAAGGCGAAAAACCTGCGTGCCCGGGCCGGTAGCTATTTTCTCAAAGCCGCGGCCGAAGACCGCCGGACCGCCGATTTGGTGCGCGAAATCGCGGACATTGATTTTATCGCGGCCGAGAGCGAAGTCGACGCGCTGTTGGTCGAAGCGCGCCTGATCAAGGACGTGCAGCCCAAATTCAATCAGGACCTCAAGGACGACAAGACTTTCCCTTATCTGGAGATTGCCACGCGCGAGGATTTTCCGCGGGTCGAGTTCACGCGCCAGCCGCACGAGCGCGGCACCAAGCTGTATGGCCCTTTTGGCAGCGCGTCGAGTTTGCGCGGGGCGATCCAGGTGTTGCAGAAGATTTTCAAATTCCGCACCTGCACGCTGGACATCGACGAGAACGACGAAAAGTGGCGGTGGTATCGCCCGTGCTTGTTGGCGTCGATCGATCAATGCTCGGCGCCGTGCAATCTGCGGATTTCGAAAGAAGACTATCGGCGTGACGTTCAGCGGCTGCGGATGTTCATGGAAGGCAAGAAGCAGAAGCTGCTCGGCGAAATGAAGGAAGAAATGCGCACCGCCGCCGCGGCCCTTCAGTTCGAGCAGGCGGCCCGGCTGCGCGACGAAATCCAGATGCTCGAAACACTCGACGAACGGGGCGAATTGGATACCCACGTTCAGCCGGAAGTATTCTTTGTGGACCCCAAAAAAGGACTCTCGGGCCTGCAAAAGGTACTCAAACTCGACGAGCCGCCGCGGACGATCGAGGGAGTCGATATTGCGCATTTGGGCGGCGGCGAGACGGTGGCCAGTCTCGTGCAATTCATCGATGGACTGCCGTTTAAGCCGAATTATCGCCGTTTCAAGATCCGCGACGTGCGGGGCGTCGACGACTACGCCGGCATTCGCGAGGTGATCGCCCGGCGTTTTCAGCGACTGCACGACGAGTCCCAGATATTTCCCGACTTGCTGTTGATCGACGGCGGCAAGGGTCAGCTTTCGTCGGGACTGGCGGCCTTTCGCGAGCTTGGAATCACGCCGCCCAAAACGATCTCTTTGGCCAAGCGCGACGAAGAAATCTTCGTGATAGGCCAAGACGAGCCGCTACGCCTGAGCCGTCACTCCTACGCCCTGCGGCTGCTGCAATATGTTCGCGACGAATCGCATCGCTTTGCCCAGCACTATCACCATATCTTGCGCCGCAAATCGATGCTGGGTGAATGAAACACCGGCCGACCAGAGAATTGCTAAGCCGGCGCCGGACTTGTAGTATGAAAGTGTCGCGATTGGATTGCTGGCCGCCCTCACGCCGCGGCTCGGAATGCGAGAAGTCATGGGGAAGTCATGCCGCGTTTAGGCAAGTCGAAGTTGGTCGACGTCCCGCAGGCGGTTCAACCGCCGTGCGATGGCCCGCAGCGTCGTCTCGCGCCGCGCAAGCAGACTCAGACTCAGCAAAATGCACTCAAATTCCGCGTGCTCTGCGAATCGTCGCCCTTGGGCATTTTCGAGTGCGATCGCCAGGGGCAACTCACGTACCATAATCGTCAAATGGCGGATCTTGTCGGCATGTCGCCGGGCGAGTCGCTCCGCGACGTCTGGTTTCATGCGATTCACCCGGACGACCTGCCGATCTTGCGTGACGGATGGGAGCGAACGCTCGCGAGCGGCACACAATGGCGGCAAGATTATCGGCTGCAAACGCGGCATCAAGGCACGCGCTGGGTGCGCGTGCTGCTGACGCCGACGCAGTCCGACGCGAGCGGCCGGCCGCTGAGTTTCGTCGGCACCGTTGAAGACATCACCGAACGGAAGATGGCCGAGGAAGTGTTGCGAGCGTCGCACCACGAACTCGAAGCTCACGTTGCCCGCCGCACTCAAGAACTGTCAGTGGCCAACGAGTTGCTCTTGCAGGAAGTCGCCGATCGCAAGCAAGCCGAGCGGGAGCGGCAAGAGTTCGCATCCCTCGTGGAGAACAGCGGCGATTTTATCGCCCTGGCCGATCTGAACGGCCACCTGCTATTCCTGAACGAAACGGGGCGCAAACTCGTGGGCCTCGAGCGTGACGAAAGCCTCACCGGGAAAACTTTGGCCGATTTTCTCCCCCCCGAAAGCGCTCGCCACTCACGCGAACGCGAATTTCCCGCCGTCAAAGCCGAGGGGCGCTGGATGGGCGAGAGCCAACTGCGAAATGTCAAGACTTCCAAGCACGTGGACGTATTGGTCAATTCATTTCTGGTCGGCGACCCCGAGAGTCATCAGCCATTGTGCATCGCCACCGTGCAACGCGATATCACCGATCGCAAGCGTAGCGAGGAAGCGGTGCGGGCCAGCGAGCACCGCTTCCGCCAACTGGCCGACAACATCGACGAAGTATTTTGGGTTAGCGAGTTCGATCCACGAAAGATTCTTTATGTGAGTCCTGCCTACAGTGAAATCTTTGGGTGCTCGTGCGAGAGCCTCTACCAGGATCCCAACTCGTACCTGAACATTGTTCACCCGGACGATCGCCAGCGTATCGTTGAATCCTTGCCGAAGGTCAGGCAAGGAGGCTACGACGAAATCTTTCGGATCGTCCGATTCGACGGTTCGATTCGCACGATTCGCAGCCGCGGTTTTCCGGTTCGCAATGAAGCGGGCGAAGTCTATCGGGTCGCCGGCATCGCTGAAGACATTACCGAAAGAAAGCAGGTCGAGGAGGAGTTGCTGGCCGAACGGAGGTTTTTGGAGCACCTGCTGCAAGTCCAAGAAGGCGAGCGAAAGCTGGTCGCCTACGACATTCACGATGGCTTTGTCCAAGCCGTGATCGCGGCGGTCATGCACTTGGAAGGCCTGGGGGTTGACCCGGGCGTGCTTCCCGCCGCGCGCGAAAAGCTCGAGGTGCCGCTCAATCTGTTGCGCGATTCGATCGAAGAAGCCCGCAGAATGATCAGCGGATTGCGGCCTCCGATCATCGATGAGCAAGGGCTGGTGGCGGCGATCGATTATCTGATCAATGAACAGCCCTCTCGACCCACGAAAGTCACGTTCCACCACGCCGTCAAGTTCGATCGGCTGGACGGGGTGCTCGAGAACACGCTCTTCCGCATCGTGCAAGAAGCACTCACCAACGTCTTTCGCCACAGCCAATCGAAGACGGCGCAAGTGAACTTGATCCAAAGCGCCGACCGGCTGCGCTTGACCGTCGAGGACTGGGGAATCGGATTCGATCCGCGGAAAATCAAGGGCCGGCAGTTCGGACTTCGCGGCATTCGCGAGCGGGCGCGGCTGTTCGGCGGTACGGCCATCATTCACTCGTCGCCCGGCCTGGGCACTCGTATTTCCGTCGAACTGCCGCTCAAATTGGCCTTCGGCGTCCCGCGCAATCCATAAACGTGCCCTTCGGCCCCGATCAAAGCCGTAACAGTGATTTCTCGAACTCGTCCGGCAGAAACCGCTTGGCCTTCTGGACGATTGTTGTCGGCCCGTGGCGGAAAAAAATAGGCCCCCGGCAGGACTCGAACATAATGCAAAAATACCGGGAAAACCGGGGGTTGTCGAATCGGGCGGCGCAAAATCCGGCGCATTTGACCCCAATTTGGCCAAGCTCGTCGCCGCGTGGCCCTCGCTGCCGGAACTGACCAAACGGGCGATGCTGGCCTTGATCGGGTAGGTTTTTGGGGATCTAGCGGCTCATCTCCCGCATTGGGTCGCGGGCCGCTGAGCGTTTCATCGCAACGCCCTGGACAACGGCTCGGAGCCGCCGGCGGTCGCTGCTAGAGTCAGCCAATGCCGTCTGTTGACGGCGAGAACTATTCCGCCAGATCGTCGTTCTCCGCATTTGGCAACACCCGTTGATGTGTCAGAAACCGTCCCAAAAATGAGTTCCTGGTAATTTGATTTCCGAAATGAGTTGAAACACACGGAAGACGAAACCTTCGGTGGGCTCAGTCCTTTCATCCACTGAGGATCACGTGAGACGTTGCGAGCCGGAAACACCCGCTGCCAGGGCCAGGAAATGCCGGCATGGGGCGTCTTCACGGCCAACGCATGCGGCAACTCAACGCCCGGCAGGTTGGCCGCCCGATCTTCTTCGTAGAGCGCCCGCAAACGTTCGATGTGCTGCTGCAGCGATTGCCGCAAGGCCTCTGGCAGCATGGTCACACGATCCTTGTCGCCTTTGCCGCTGCGAACAGTGATCGTGCCGCGGGCAAAGTCCACGTCCTTGATCCGCAACTGCACGCATTCCATCAGTCGCATTCCTGTGCCGTATAGCAAGCGGGCCATCAGTCCGTGTGTGCCGTCGATGTGCGCCAACACGCGCGGGACCTCGTCCCTGGTCAGCACGGTTGGCAACCGCTTGGGACGTTTAGCGCACTGAAACTCGCCGAACTCGCCATGGTCTCGACGCAGCACCTCCCGATCCATGAAGACAAGAGCGTTGAGCGCCTGGTTCTGCGTCGAGGCGGCCACGCGGCGGTTGACGGCCAGGTGCGTCAGGAATGCCCGGACCTCCGTGGCCCCCATGTCTGTCGGATGCCGCTTGTTATGGAACAGGATGAACCGTCGGACCCAGGCGACGTAGGACTGTTCGGTGCGATATGAAAGATGCCTCACCCGACAGGCATTGGCGACCTGTTCGAGAAACCGTGGCTCTCCTGAACCGGCGGTAGCGGGTGAAGATTTCCGTGGGTAAACTGGCCGAGGTGGGAACTGCGGCGTAGTACGGGCTCCGGTGCGGTGTAGCATGGCGATCCAACTGGCGATCCGTCGCAACTCGTTTGCCAGTATGACTCCTGAGGATTGACGACGCCATGCTCGGCCGCGAAAAAGCGGTAGAGTTTTACCGCACTTCGGCGGTCGAATACCTGTTCGGCGGCGAGAGGTGCAACGATGATCCGTGGTCGCTTGGTCACGCTCCGACCGTCAGATTCCGAAGAGCTTGAAGTGGAGTTCGTATCAAGATGACCGAACGCAACACTGTTGGCTTGGGCTTTTCGCTCGCGTGGGTGGTCGCAACTGCGGTAGGCATAGTTTTGGGCTTTCCCCTGGTGCTGGCTTACAATGCAGTTGAGAAGTCCCTTGGCTTGCCCCCACTGGCGGACATCATAGGCCTGGACCTGGCCGGAGCCCTGATTGGGACTGTACTCGGGACTTTGGTTGGGCTTTTGCAATGGCTGATCTTGCGGCGGCATATTTCAGCGATGAACTGGTGGAAGTGGGTGGGAGCGAACCTCGCCGGCTTGGCGCTAGCCTGGGGACCCACCGACCGACCGCGTCTATCCTTTTGGCTCAGCCTGGCACTTCTCGGGGCTGTGTTCGGGACATTGCAATGGCTTGTTTTGCGGCAGCACTTCCGGCAGGCCT
>JACQFF010000041.1 GCA_016200205.1 Planctomycetia bacterium | reverse complement strand
GAACAACACGTTTTGGCCACAGCCCTGGTGGTTGATCGAGTGATAGGGGGGCTCGGCATTCGGCGCATCGGCCATCAGCGCGAACCTGGGACGCCGCAAGTTTCTGGTCGCCTGGTAGCGGCCTTGCGAAATATAACCGATGTTATATCCGTAGCTGCCGCCCATCCGCCGTTGCAGCCTGGCTAACTCGGCTCCCTGGGCGGTTTGCAATTCCTTGAGCGTGGGTATGCGAAACTCGGCCGAGCGCTCGGCCAGTGCCGAGGCGGGACAAATGACCAGGTGAGGCCCATTGAGCAGGCCCTGATCGAACAGCCGGGTCGCATAAATGCCCGCCGCACCGAGGCTCGCCTCGCGCGGAATGTCGGGAAAATACTTGTTATGAAGCTCGCTGTAGCTGGTCAGCCCTATACCGATTTGCCGCAGGTTGTTTTGGCAGGAGGTGACTTGGGACGCGAAACGGCTCTGACTCAAGGCCGGAAAAAACAGCATCGTGGCCGCAAAGAAAATGCCCGCCGCGATGACCAGGTCGGTCAGGGTCCAGCGGCCAGGAAAAAAGGCGGCTGCCGGCGGCGCGAGCGTGGCTTGCGCCCGCACAGCCACGAATTGACAGGTCCGTTCAGCCAGCCCGGGGGGTGGATCGAAAGGCTCCCGGTCGGCGCCGAGTGGCTGCAAACTGCGAGCAATCAATTCAAGTTCGCGTTTGAGTTGCGGATCGTGGTTCAATTGGGCCGCGACCATTTCGTGCTCCGTTGGTTCCAGAGCGTCCAGCAAATAGCCAATCAGATAGTCTCGCATGGCGGTGTCAGCTAATCACATAGAGTTCGGTTCGGTTTGCAACCAGGCTTGGTTCAGTTTCAAAATTGCCGAGTGGAGCCGGCTTTTGACCGTGCCCACCGGAATATCGAGAATATCGGCCGCTTCGCGGTATTTCAGCCCTTGGTAGTAAACCAGATTAACCGCCAAACGCAGCGGCTCGGGAAGCTGCTCCACTGCCTGGCGGATCCACTCGCGTTGCTGGGTTGATTCGGCGCGGGAATCCGGGGCGGGTTCTTTGCTGACCAGCAGGTCCATCAAGGAACCCAAATCGTCGCTACCCTCCTGCTTCGTGGTGCGGTCTAAGCTAATGCTGCGGTGCCGTTTGTTACGCCGTTGAGCGTCAATGGCCTGGTTCGTGGCGACCGTGTATAGCCACGGTCGGAATTTTCTGCTTTCCTCGAATTGATCGCATTTCAGATGCACTTGCAAAAACGTGGCTTGGAAGGCGTCCTCCGCCATGCTGGCATCGCCCAAGTATCGTCGCAAGTAGCTGTAGAGTTCTCGTTCATAGCGACGCACAAGCTCGTTGAACGCCTGGCGATCAGCCCGATTGCGGTAGGCCAACAGAAGGTCCTCGTCGGGCATGGCTGCCCGATCGGCACTTTCCGTCGTCATTGGCGGATTTCCGATGACCTTCTTCATTTTTCAATACGGGCCGGTGCCGTCGAGAGTTCAATGCGAGCCCAAGAAAAAACGCAGCTTCGAGAGCGGCCCGTGCCTGGCCCAGTCGCTCCGACGCAGAGCATTGTAGCAGAGAAAGGGTCGCCTTGGCGGGGACCATCGTGCGAAATCGCGCACTGTCAGTCTATCCAAGCCGACCTGAGCGGCAGCCTGGGCAACCGCTGATGTTCAACCCCCGACAATTCGTTATAATCGCCCCTCAAGGTTTGTTAAGCCCTGGCTAAAGCTGGTCTTAAGAATCATAGCTCGACACCGCACGGCGCGCCTGGTAAGCGGCTCTACCGTCACGGACAAGGGGGGGGTGCCGGTGTGCCATTCCAGCCGTTCCATTGGGCTCGCACTGGGGAGGGCGCGTCGTTTGGACTTGTATTTACACGCCGCCGCAACGGCAGAGATTGGGCGGACCGATTCCGCCGTTTTGCGGCGCAAAATAACTTCACAGGAGGGATACGTGATGAAGCTGCACACTGTGGCACTGCGGGGGCTCATGGCGCTTTGCTTGACTGTGGCCACACTGCTCGTCGGGCCGGTGGCACGGAGCGAGGCGGCCGAGCCCAACAACTATGGCGCCGTGCGAGACTTTCTGGTGAATCACACCAACGTCGTCGAACTCACCGGCGAGCAGGGCGAACGCGTGGCGATCTGTCCCGAATACCAAGGCCGGGTAATGACCTCCACCTGCAACGATCTCCAGGGGCGGAGCTTCGGCTGGGTGAATAAGGCGTTTATCGAGAAGGGCGAAAAAGATCCGCACTTCAACAATTTTGGCGGCGAGGACCGTCTGTGGCTGGGGCCTGAAGGGGGCCCGAACAGCCTCTGGTTCGCGCCTGGTGCCGACCAAAAGCTGGCCGCCTGGATCACGCCGCCGGCCCTGAACGACGGGGCTTTCAAAATCGCCTCGGAAAAGGATGAGCCCTATTATCGCCTCACCCGGCAGATGCAATTTCAAAACGCGGCCAAGACCAGATTCAATCTCGAAGTCGCCCGGGAAATTCACCTGCAAAAAATCCATCACTTCGGCAAGCTATTTGGCAGTGAGGCCCAAAGCGCCCTCGAGTCGAGCAAGCTGAAGATCGTCGGCTTCCAAACCATCAACACGATCACCAATCGCGGGCCGGCCATGACGCGCGACAAGGGGCTGGTCTCGATCTGGAGCCTGGGACAGTTTCCCTCCGGGCCGCGGACCTACATCGTCCTGCCCTACAAGGCCGGCGAAGAATTGGATTTGGGGCCGATCGTGAAGGCCGACTATTTCGGTCGGGTGCCGCCGGAGCGGGTGCGGATCAGCTCCGAAGCCATCTTCTTTCTGGGCGATGGCAAGTACCGCTCGAAAATCGGCGTCTCACAGTCGCGCGTCAAGCCGGTGGCCGGCTCGATCGATCTCGAAAACGGCGTGCTGACCCTCGTGCACTTCACCATGCCCTCGGATCCGGCCCGCTATTCGTACGTCAACAACCTCTGGGGCCGGCAAGATGAGCCGTTCCGGGGCGACGTGTTCAACAGCTACAACGACGGACCGCCCGAACCGGGCAAGCCGGCCCTGGGCGGTTTTTATGAACTGGAATCGCTCTCTCCGGCCGCCGAGTTGCCCACGGGCAAATCGTTGAAACACACGCATACCACTTTCCACGTTGAAGGCGACCCCTCGTCGCTCGCGCGCGTGGCAAAGGCGGCGCTCGGCGTGGATATCCGCGCGGAGGAAACGGCTTCCGGCGGCAAACCGAAGCGATGAAACCCGCTCCCGATCGATCGCTGCTATCGCGCGTGCTCGAGCCCGAGGTGATGGACTCGCCCGAGGACGCCCTGGACTACGACGCGATGGATCACAGCGAGGTGAATCGCCGTTTCGTGGCCGATTTTTTAGACGCTCAGCGCCAAGCCGGCATCCCACTCGACGTCGAAGTGCTCGACGTGGGGACTGGCACGGCGTTGATCCCGATCGAGCTGTGCGCACGGAATCCCCAGGCCCGCGTGGTGGCGATCGACCTGGCCGAACACATGCTGCGCCTGGCGCGCGGAAATGTCGTCCGGCATGGATTGGGCCGACGAATTTCCTTGCAACTCGTCGATGCCAAGCGGCTGCCTTTTGCCGACGGCCGCTTGGCCGCCGTGATTTCCAACAGCATCGTGCATCACATTCCCGAGCCGCGCACGGCGCTGGCCGAAGCGCTCCGCGTGCTCAAGTCTGGCGGACTCGTCTTCGTGCGCGATCTGGCGCGACCGTACAATGACGAGCAAGTTCGCAATTTGGTCGACGCCTATGCCGCCGAATGTAACACCCATCAGCGGCAACTTTTCGAAGCCTCATTGCGAGCGGCGTTGAGCTTGGACGAAATCAAATTGGTTGTGGTACAACTCGGTTTCGACGCCAAAAGCGTTCAGGCGACGAGCGACCGGCACTGGACGTGGAGCGCGGTGAAAAAATAAGAAGGCCGCGCCCGAGCGTGGTTGCGACTCAGCGCGGCGTTCTCGTTTTCGAATGTCGAAACCTAGGCGGATCCGGCCCGCGCGTGCTATTGCTTGCGAACTTTCGCGGTCGCCGTGCGGCCGACTGTGTACGTGGCGACGAACACGACCACCACGCCGGCGATTCCGGCCAGAGCCATGGCCAAGGTCGGCCAGGCGATGCCGGGGATGGAGTAGTCGGGTGCAATCGCGTAGGAACTAGTGGCGCGGCTGGCGAAGTTCAGATCCGCGGCAACCCGCTCCAAGCCGTCTGGAGCGGTCGAGGCCAGCGGTGCAACCAAGCCGGCCACCGCCGCGGCCAGCACCAGGCCGCCGATCATCACGCGACCGGTCGACAGCGAACGCTTTTCGTTCCGCAAGGTCAAAGCCGCGGCGACGATTGACACGCTAATCAAAGCTTCGCTCACACCGATCACGGCGTGCACGCCGAGCATGGCCGACAAAACGTCCGCTAGGCCATACGTGCCCGAGGCCGCCAATTCAATCGCGCACAAACTGGCCGAAGCCAGCACCGAGCCGAACGCCGCCGCGGCAGCGCCCAACAGTTTGCCTTTCGCGCCGGCGACATGGCGAGTGCCGAGCGTATAGAAAACCGATGCGACGAGCGTGCCCGCCACGGCCATGTTCAAAATATTCGCGCCCAGCGTGCTCAAGCCGCCATCGCCGAACAACAAGCACTGGGCGGTGAGCACCAGGGTCATGGTCAACATGCCGCACCAGGGACCCAGCGCAATCGCGGCCAAGGCCGCGCCGAGCACGTGGGCCGAAGTTCCATGATCGATCGGAAAGTTCACCAATTGCGCGGCGAAGATGCCCGCGCCGGTGGCGGCCATCACGGCGCTGGAGCGGGAGCCATCCAGTTGACGAAGGCGTGCGAACCCAACACCCAGGGCCGCCGTGGCGGCCAGTGTCGAGGCAGTGCAGACAGGGTCCGTCAAAAAACCATTGGGAATATGCATCGCTCCCTCTCCTCAGAATGGAAATGCCAATCACCAGACACTTAAGTATCCTAAAACCAGGCGGCGCTTGCAAGCAATTTAGTTAAGTCGGCACAAATTTGCTGACCCTACAACCGGAAGCAGGTGTTTGCCGGCCCCCCGGTATTCGGTTCGCTCGGCGGTGCTGGCAATCGTCGCTCACCAGGGCACGACCGGCTCTTGGCATCGTCTGGGCGGCAGATCATGATGGCCATTCGGGCAACTGCTGACCCAGAGTATCGCGGAGCCGTGTACGTGGAGATTAATGGAACGCGGATCGAGGATACGTTTGCCGAGGCGTTCCGAATGCGCTATGTGCGGCTGGTGGTTACGGCGCATGACGAGCATTGGCTCGACGCGGCGTTTACGACGGCCTCTCTGCCGGTGAAAAGCGGATCGCGCTGGGCAAAACCATCCGCTATTTCGGCGACGGTTTTCAAAAGAGCAAACTCGTCGGCGGGCGGCGATTTTGGCGAATTCCAGTGATGGATGGCGAGTTTTTGATCGAAAGCATGGTCCACGTCGAAAAAGGGGTCGGCGGCGGGAACATCATTTTGCAGGCCGCAACTCAACTTGAAGCCCTCGATGCGGCGCGCCGCGCGGTCAGCGCCATCGAAAAGCTACCGGGAGTCATTACGCCTTTTCCGGGTGGAGTGGCCCGCAGCGGCAGCAAAGTCGGCTCGCGTTACAAGGGCCTCAAAGCCTCGACGGCCGACGCCTATTGTCCGAGCCTGCGAGGGCGCGTCGAAACGAAATTGCCCGAGGGGGCCAACGCGGCTTATGAAATCGTGATCGACGGCGTCGACGAGCCGAGCGTGGCCGCCGCCATGTCCGCCGGCATTCGCGCCGCAGCCGGAGAGGGCGTCGTCGCCATTACGGCCGGCAACTACGGCGGCAAGCTCGGCAAATTCCACTTCCACCTGCGACAATTGGTGGGCTGAACACATGCCGAGATATATGCCAGCAGTAGCGTCAAGTCAGTAGTTGCGCGATTGGCTCTCCGTCGGCCAGTTTCAGCGGGCGGCCGGCGGGGGAGGTGAGCTCTTTGGCGGGATCGATCCCGAGCGCCGCGAGAATCGTGGCGTGAACGTCGCCAATTTGCCGGGGATCTTTGACTTCGCGGCCCCCTTCGGGATCCGTTTCGCCGATCACCTGTCCGCCGCGCAGCCGGCCGCCCGAGAGCGCCATGCTAAAACCTTGCGTCCAGTGATCGCGGCCCGCCAGTCGATTGATCGTGGGCGTGCGGCCAAACTCGCCCGCGACCAGCACGATCGTGCGGTCCCACAAATCGTGCTCCTTCAAATCGGTCACGAGCGCCGCAAGCGCCGGATCGAGAGTGTTTTTGAGCCGCCCATGGATTTCGAAATTGTTGACATGGCTGTCCCAGCCTTCGAGCGTGACTTCCACGCAGCGCACGCCGACTTCGACCAGCCGCCGCGCCGCCAAACAGCCGCGGCCGAAGGGCGTCTCGCCATACGCTTTCCGCAGCATGGCCGATTCCTGCGAGGTATCGAAGGCCTGCAACTGTTCCGAGGTCATCATTCGCCGGGCTTCGCGCACCGTAGCGCGGTGCAGCGTGGCCTCGACCGCGCGCTGGCGTCCGCGAGCAAAGCTGTTTTCCAGGATCTCCAAATCCGCCAGCCGGTCCTGGAAGCGCGGATCGGAGACGCGCGGCATAACGTCGGCCAGCCTGCGGGTCGGATCGCCTGCTTTGAAGGCGTCAAACTGATCGCCCAAGAATCCGCCGCGGCCGGGCCATTGATTGGGCAAAATGGAAATATGCCGCGGAATTTCAGTCCCTCCCACGGGCAGTTCGTGGCAGCAAATCGCGCCGATCGACGGATGCACGGCGGTCGGATCGGGTCGATAGCCCGTTTTGACCAGGTACGTCCCGCGCTGATGGTCCCCTTCCTTGCTGACCAGCGAACGGATCAACGAAATCGACTCCAATTGGTCCGCGACTCGCTCCAGGCCTTCGGCCAGTTGCACGCCGGCCAGCGCGGTATGAATCGCCCGCGTTTCGCCGGAGATTTTTTTCCCGGGGTGCGGATCGAAGGTTTCCAATTGGCTCGGTCCGCCGGCGAGCCAGAGCACGATTAGCGATTGGGCCGGCTCGCGCGCGCGGGACTCTTCCGCCTGTTTTGCCAGCGCATGGGCCACCGAGGTCAACCACGCCGCGCCGCCCAGACCCGCCACCTTCAACAGCGTGCGGCGGTGAAGCTTGAATTCCCTCTCCCCTGGTGGGAGAGGGTCAGGGTGAGGGGGCTTCAACGAAAGAGTGTCACCCTCACCCCGGCCGTCTCCCATCAAGGGAGAAGGAGCAAACAGATTTCCGCGTCTCCACGCAGATTCGATTGAATGCGGTTGCACGGTTAATGATTCCAGGAGAATTCAGTGCTGTTGAGCAGTGTCCAAACGAGATCGCCCACGCGTCGCGCTCGCTGCCCGCCTTCGGTTTGAGCGAGGCGCTGGGTGAAGTAATTTTGTTCCTCGTTGCTGGGTCGGCGCGTCAGGACGGCGAGCATGGCGGTCTCGACCGCTTTGTGGTCGTTCGGCGCAAAGGCGGCGATCTGCGTGGCCGCGTTGGAGAGCAAGGCCTCTTTGGTCTTCTCGTCGACGATCTTGCCATTCATCATCAACAGCCGCTGCGGAATCGTGCCACCATGCGCGTCGAACTCCTCGGCGCCGCTGTCGCCATATTGCTTTATAAAATCACGCTGGCCGATTTCGCGAGCCAGCCGCACGATAATATGGCTCGACGAGTCGATGGTCGAGAGCGAGGCCGATTGCAGAAGCGCGCCGACGACTTGCTCGGGCCGGAGCCGCGTCAGCGGAAACACGGCCCACGACGCCGCCGTCCCGACGACATTCTGTGTATCGTCGGAAGATTCGCTCTGGTGGGTTTTGCTATCCGCGCGAAACACTTTGGTCGAGGCAATCTCCAGCAATAGACGCTGCCAATCGTAGCCGTGGTTGACAAAGTCCTCGGCCAGGATCTCCAGCGCCGGCGGGAACGGGCCGCCGATGCTCATGTTGTCGATCGGTTCGACCAACGGGCGTCCGAACAGCAGGGCCCACGCCCGATTGACCGCTTCGCGCGCGAACGGGCGGTTTTCGCGGTGCGTGACCCAGGCGGCCAAATTGCGGCGCGGCGAACCTTTGTCGCTCAACAGATCGCGCGAGAAAGGGACGCCGCAGGGAATGGTTTCCATTTCGCCCGTGAGGCGATTTTCGATCTGGTAATCGCCCGGCACGTCGCGAACGCCGCGCAGACTATGCCGCGTAGACCCGAAAAACGCGGCCAGGCTCTGAAAATCGTGCTGCGTCCACGACTCGAACGGATGGTCGTGACACTCGGCGCAATCGAGACGCACGCCGAGGAACGCTCGCGAAACACGCGCGGCCAATCGGTTGGCGTCCGGTCCCTTGTTCTGATCGGGCTGGATCGTGACCGTAATGAAATTCGTGGCCGGCGTATCGGTCCAGATGCCCGAGTCGGCGATCAGGTGTGCGACGATCCGGTCATAGCGTTGGTTGGTGCTCAATTGATCGGCCAGCCAGGAGACAAAACGGCGGCGACGAAAGAGCAGAAACGGGCCGTCATCGACGCCCACGAACGCGCGCGCCAGCCGCTCGGCCACGAAATCGGCATAGCGGCGATCGGCCAGCCGTTCGGCCAGCCACCGCTCGAGCCGCTGGGGCGGGGGCAAGCTTTCGAAGTGGCGGATCTCTTCGAGCGACGGAATGGCGCCGGTCAGGGCCAGCGAAATCCGCCTCGCCACGGCCAGTTCCGGCGCCGCTTTCGCGGGCTTTAGATTTCTTTCGCGCCACAACTGTTCAAACGCCGCATCGACGCGTTCGACGGCGGGCTGAAGCGAGGCCATGTCGACGCGCACCGCCGGGCGTGGTCGCGAACCGGCCGAGGGAAACACGCTGGCTTTGAACGCCAGTAGAGCGCTGATTGAGATGACCAGGAACAAAAGATCTCGCCGCATTGAGGGAGGCCTCGGATCGCTGAATCCCCGCTCATTATATTCGCTGGCAATCGTCCCTGCTTGGCAAAACGCGGCTTACCAAAAGGTCGGCGTCAAATAACGGAGCTCTCTTACCACGCGGACTCAAAGGGCACGAAGGAATTCAGGAAATAAGAGCAATCTGCGATTTCCGCACGGGAGCTGGCAACGCCACCGACTTGGATAGTGCCCATGCCTATCTTCCGGCCCTTTGAGTCTTTGTGGTTCCCTCAGTCGTTTTGCATGTTCACGAGAGTTCATTCTTTGCCGTGCTCGTACGGGTCGACGCTCGATGCATCAACTTCCGCGCTGGTTTCGGGGCCCGGCAGAATCCAAATTTCTCCGAACAGGACGTTTTGTTCAGTCCGCACGTGATGGTGTCGCACCAGTTCCAAGATGGCCAGGAACATGCCGACTAGGGCCGATTTGTGCATGCCCGGCCGAAAGAGTTCGCGAAACGCCAAACGGCCGCGCTCGGCGAGTTGGGCCTTGATCTCGGCCATATAGACGTGAATCGGCGTCTCGTCGTAGAGGATGCTCGACGGCATCACCGCCTGGTTCTCGCGCATGATGCGGCCAAACGCGCTGACCAGATCCCAAAGCTCGATTTCTTGGATTTCCTCTTCGCCCAAGTTCCGCGCCCGCGTGGGCAAGTCGCTTGCCAGTCGCGGAAACCGCTCCTGCCAACTACGGTTGCGCTCGTCCAGCATGCTGGCAGCGTCTTTGAATTTTTTGTACTCCAGCAATCTGCGCACCAACTCCTGACGCGGATCGGCCAGCTCGTCCTCGACCTCTCCGCCCCGCGGCAGCACCATCCGCGACTTGATCTCGATCAGTGTGCTTGCCATCTCCAGAAAATCGCCCACCGCGTTGACATCGAGCTGCTTCAAAACGGCCAGATATTCGAGAAACTGTTCCGTAATCGGCGCGATCGGAAGGTCGACAATTTCGACTTCGTGCTTGCGGACCAGGTAGAGCAACAGGTCCAAAGGTCCACGAAAAATCTCGAGATTGACGCGGAAATCCATCGCCTGAATCCAAATTCCTGTTATCCGTCGTCACCCCGTGGCACCAGGGCGGCTGCATCCCCGGCCAATACGATGCCCCGATCGGGCCCCCATGGCGGATGTCGCCGCGGAGTGGTCATTTCCATTTATATCGGGCCGCACGGGTTTCAGCGACTCCCCGTGTAGTTACACTTTTTCGCGACGATTGGCTACTTCTGGCGACTTCCGCGGAGTTATGTTTTGGGCGAAGCCGTGTCCGCGGGGAAAATGTTAGTAGCGAACCAGCAGTTCTATTAGTATAATGATCGATGCTCCAGATGTTTTTCCTTGCAAAACAGTAAGCATCTCATTCTTTCATAGCTCATCATTTCGGAGTACGGCAGCAATCCTACGGTGCTCGCGGCCGTTTTAGGTTTTGTCGGACAGAGCAGAGCTTCCAGGCGGCAACGCCCGACGTTGCCGTCGGCGGAGAGTTTGTAGCCTCGATCTATGTGTGCCCACCGAAGGATACTTCGGCCAGCGCGCATAGCCGTTCCGAGGGGTGACGTTTCGCCCTTGACGAGCGGTTTCCAAGGCAGCCGTCGAAATTGGAGTGGGAGCATGCTCGAAATCAAGCACAAGAAAACGCACGCCGTGCTGGTGACGGTCGACTGCGATTCGCTTGAAGGCCGCAAGATGGCCGGCGCGCGCTTGCGAGGCGCCGACTTGGCGGGCGCCAATCTCAACGGCGCCGACCTGGTCAGCTCCGATCTGCGCGAAGCGGATTTGCAAAACGCCAATCTGAGCGGCGCGCTATTGAACGGCGCTTATCTCGATGGCGCCAATCTCGTGCGCGCCGACCTGACCGGCGCCGACCTGACCGATGCCAAGTTGGATCATGCCGAGTTGCAAGACGCCAATTTGCATAAAGCCAATTTGCGCTATGCTCAATTACGCGACGCCATTTTGTGCAACGCCGATTTGAGCGGGGCCGATTTGAGCATGGCCGATCTGCGCGCCGATTTGCATGACGCGAAACTAATGCGCGCCGATCTGCGAGCCGCCGACTTGTCGGGGGCCAATCTCAGGGGAGCTGACCTGCAGGAAGCGAATCTCACAGGCGCTAAGCTCAACTCCGCGCAACTCAGCGGCGCGAATACCTTCGGCATGATCGACGTGCAGGGACACAAGGTGACGATCAAAAGGCCGAGTCCTCTTGAGCGCAGATCAAAGACCCACAAAATGGCTCGGCCCTGGTGGAAATTTTGGGCCGAGGCCTAGTCGAGCCCAACTTCGTCAATCGTCGGGGTAATCCGCAGGTGCCACGCTCACGTTCGCCGTGAGCATCGGGGCAGCGCGCTGCGCCGCCTTTACCCACGGGCATCTTTCGCCGCGCGTAATTGACCGTTAAGATGATCCTGCCGCGACCCCCTGTCCCGCAAGGCTCAAACATGAACACCAGGCACTGCGCCCGCCCGACCACCGGCTGTTGTTTCTTCCTGCTCATTGCGCTGCTGCCCGCCTCCGCAGCCTACGGCACGGAGGCGGTGCTGACGCGAAAGCCCTATCTGCAAATGGGCACGCCCGACTCGATCGTGATCGTCTGGCGCACGCAAGGCCCTTCGACGCCGGTAGTTCGCTGGGGCAGAAGCACGGGCGACTTGCAAACCGCCGTCGATCATTCGAAAGTCGTCACGCGCGTCTCGCCGGACCACGAGGGCGACATCGATTTGCCGCGGCTGAGCACCGCTCCAGCCAATACGTTCCAATACGAAGCACGGATCACCGGCCTCTCGCCGGCCACGACGTATTACTACGGCGTGCACGACGCCCAGCGCCAACTGTCCGGCGGAGATGAGACGCATCATTTCGCGACTTCGCCGCCGGCCGGCCAGGCCCGGCCGCTTCGGTTCTGGGTCGTGGGCGACTCGGGCACCGGAGAATCCGACCAGGCCAGGGTGCACGCGGCCATGATACATTACACCACGCAGTCCGCCCACCCGCTCGATCTGTATTTGCACGTGGGCGACATGGTGTACCCCAAGGGCGAAGACCACCACTTCCAGCAGCGATTCTTCGACGTCTACGAACCGACGTTGCGCAACACGATCTGTTGGGCCTCGATGGGCAACCATGAAGGTGCGACCTCCAAAGGTCTGACCGGCATTGGGCCTTACTACGATGCCTACGTGCTGCCGGCCAAGGCCGAAGCCGGCGGGCTCGCCTCGGGCACCGAGGCCTTTTACGCCGTCGACTATGGCCGCGTGCACTTTATTTGCCTCGATTCCCACGATCTCGATCGCCGCCCGAGTGGCGCGATGGCCAAATGGCTCAAGGCCGATCTGGAAAAAACCAAGGCCGATTGGCTGATCGCCTTTTGGCATCATCCGCCCTACTCCAAGGGCTCGCACGACAGCGACACCGACTCGCAAATGACCGAGATGCGCAAGCACATAATGCCCATTCTCGAATCGGCCGGCGTCGATCTGGTCCTTACCGGCCACTCGCACATTTACGAGCGGTCGATGCTGATGAACCGCGCTTACGCCACGCCAACCGTGGCCGAGAACGTGATTCTCGATGACGGCGACGGCAATCCCGAAGGCGACGGCGCCTATCGCAAAAGCGCGGGCCTGAATCCCAACGAAGGGACCATCCAAATCGTCGCCGGCCATGGCGGCGCCGGGCTCGGCCGCAAGGGAACCATGCCGGTCATGAAGAAAGTGATCGTCGAACATGGCTCGGTGATCGTCGACATCAATGACGACACGCTGACGGCCGTGATGGTCGACAAGAACCGAGAGACGCGCGATCTGTTCAGCATCGTCAAACAGGGGCAAGTCACGCCGAAGCCCATCGATCATCCCAAGCAACTGCCAGCCTACACCCCGCCGCCGAAAGCGAAAAGGTGAGTGTCATGCCATCTGTCTCGGCCGCAACATCAAGGCGCTGGACGTGGACCGTCCTGGTCTATGCCGGCGCCGGCTGGATGACGATTTGGCTGGCTCAAGTCGTTTCGGCCCACGATAGCCCCGAACACGTGATCGAGCATCTCACCGCGCGCATGGCTCGCCAGGGGCGCACGGCCGAGTTGCTCTATCGCCGGGCTTGTGAATACCGCGCGCTCGGCAAGCTCTCGGCCGCCGAGCTAGATCTGGCGGCGGCGCTGCAGCTTAAAGTCGATTATCAAACGGCCCGCCTGGAGCTCAGCCGGGTGCAGTTGGCCGAGGGCAAGACGGCCGCGGCGCTCTCGACGATCGATCGCGCCATCGACGGGACCGCGGCGACTGACCGCGCGCCACTGTGGATCGTTCGCAGCGACATCTATCTTGCGCTGAAGAAAACGGGCGACGCGCTGGCCGATTGCCAGGCGGCGTGTGCCCAGCGGCCCCTGGAGGTCGACTGGCAATTGAAGCGCAGCGGATTGCAAGCCCGGCTGGGCCGCCACGACACTCGGGCCGCGGAACTGAAAATAGCTTTCGAGCAAACCGAAAGCGGCGTGCTCAAGATCGAGTGGATCGAAGCGATGATCGATGCCGGGCAAATGTCCGCCGCGCTCGAGGAAATCGAAACCGAACTTGCCGATTGCCGCTTTAAAAGCTCCTGGCTGTTGCGGCGCGCTCGAGCTCGGCAGGGCTTGGGACAATCCGCGGCCGCCACCGATGATCTGCGCGCGGCGATCGAAGAGCTCAATCGGCGGATCGATCCCGCGCGGCCCGACGGCAGCTTGTTGGGCGATCGTGGCTTGGCCTATGCCTTGTGGGGCGATTGGAAAAGCACCGCGGAGAACCTGACTCAAGCCCGCGCGGCCGGCGCCGACGCGTGGATGCTCCAGCGGCTGGAAACCTTGTTGGCGACTCGCGGCGGCAAGTAGCATCATTCTGATTTGCAACTCCCAGACACCACGATGAACAAAATGGGCAATGGTTTAACCTCGCTTCTGGTAACGGGGGTCGTGATCGCTTGCCAGGGTTTGGCTGCGGGTCAAGATTGGGCTAGCGTGCCGCCGCGCCTGTTGGGGCCGATGATCGGGCACGTCACCCCGGCCGAGGCGACGATCTGGCTCAGCCCGGAAATGGCGGGAGTCGAGCCCGAGGTGATCGTGCAGTTCCGATCGGCGGCCGATCCTCCCGATCGCGTGCAAGCCATCCGCGTCAAGCCCAATCCCGCGGCCGGCACCAGCGACACGCCCGGCGCGTTTTACAAATTCAGTTGGGGCGAAGTCGATTTTTTTCCTGCTTGACGGCCGCTACCACCGCTCGCCCGACGAAGCTCCCAACAATGAAAAAAAAACGCATCCACGGCGACGCCACCACGCGAATGGACCGCACGCTGCGACTTTCGGAGTTGCAACTCCCCTAGCAACTGCCGATTTCGGGTATGGGAGGTTTCTCGGCACGAAGACTCAACGATCCAATAGGTTGGAGGCTCGAGAAAAATAGTCTTAAAAAAACCTCCAGTTTGCCGTCGGTTTTCGCAGTCACGTCCATCGAGTCGTTGTGGTTTCAATTCCTGTCGGCAGTGCGGGTCGCGAGCTCTTCGTATGGGCGGTAGCCAATTCACGGACATAGGCAATTCCGCACGGCACGCCTATAATCCCTCTATCGGCGCCGATGGTGCTTTCGTGTAGATTCGCCGGAGTTTTATGAACGCGCTTATCGACTGGATCAAATGGCTCGTTGGCCTGGCTCAGCCTGAAAATTTGCAGGCGCTTGCCAACATGAGCGGCCACGCATGGGTCAGCTATTTGATCTTGAGCGCCATCATCTTCAGCGAAACCGGCCTGTTGGTCGGTTTCTTTCTGCCTGGCGATTCGCTGTTGTTCGCGGCCGGATTGCTGTCGAGTCAGGACGTGTTCGATGTCCGGCTCTTGATCGTCGCGCTCAGCGTGGCGGCGGTGGTCGGCGACGCGGTCAATTATTACGCCGGCCTGCAGATGGGCGAGTATGTCTTCGAGCGCGGACGGTTGCGATTCGTCAAGCACAGCCACCTGTTGGCCGCCAGAGCCTTTTACAAGCGGCACGGCGGCAAGGCGATCATACTGGCCCGTTTCGTCCCGCTGGTCCGCACGTTCACTCCGTTTGTGGCCGGTGTGGCCCGCATGGGTTACGCCCGTTTCGTCGTCTACAACCTGATCGGCGGCATTGGCTGGATCACGTCGATGGCGCTGTGCGGCTATTGGCTCGGCCAGGTCGCCTGGATTCGCGAGAATTTTGAATGGGTCGTCGTGGCGATCGTCTTCATCAGCGTCCTGCCCGTCGCAGGCGGTGTCGTCAAACACTGGCTTTCGCCGGCGCAATCGGGGACCGTCGAGGAATTGCCCATGGGCGCTGAGGCGGGCGAGGGTCACGAGCCGTGATTTACTCGGCCCAGTTGCCCGCTGGCGTGCCGACGACTGCTGCGTCGCGACCGTTACACTTTAGTTTGGACTGCTACTGTCATTCCGTACACTATCGGCTAGAATGACCCAAAATGGCATTGAGGGTCGGCGTGATTACCCGTGTTGAATAAGCTGTCCGTTTTCAAGACGATATCCGACTTTGACGACCATCATCCCTCAAAAAAACAGCGACGTGGGGCTGGTTGACCTGGTCGACTTTCTCCGCGTAGATGCCGGACGTAAGCTGGCCGGGTCACGCCGTGCCGAGATGGGGCAGTTCTTGACCCCTCCGCAAGTGGCACAATTCATGGCAAGCCTGTTGGAGCCGCGCACCGACCATGTTGGGCTGCTTGATCCAGGAGCAGGCGTAGGCAGCCTGTCGGCCGCGATGGTTGCCGAACTATGCAATCGGCAGCAGCGGCCAAAGTCGATCAGCTTAACAGCCTACGAGCTTGACGGCGATTTAGCAGGTTACTTGCGGCAGACAGTAGAGGAATGCGAGCGGTCATGCGAAAGGGCCGGAATTGGCTTCTCCGCCGACGTGATCCAGGGTGACTTCATTCGCGCGGGGGTAGAGATGCTGGCGGACCGTCGATTGTTGGAATCCGACCGCAAGGAGTTTGCCTGTGCCATCTTGAATCCGCCCTATCGCAAGATCAACAGCCAATCGGATACTCGGCGGATTCTCCGGGCGGTCGGAATCGAGACAAGCAACTTGTACGCGGCTTTCCTGTGGCTCGTATTCCGATTGCTCAAAACAAATGGCGAGATGATTGCCATTACTCCCCGGAGCTTTTGCAATGGTCCCTACTTCCGGCCATTTCGACAGGCATTTCTTCGGGAAATGACAATTGATAGGATACATGTTTTCGAGTCTCGGAAGACTGCCTTCAAGGATGCAGATGTTTTACAGGAAAATGTCATCTTTCGAGCCGTAAAGAACAAGCAATCTCGTCAGGCGGAAATCTCGTCGTCGACCGGCCCCAATGATCCCAACATTTTCTCGCGGGCGGTTTCACAAACGGAATTAGTGCATCCGAATGATCCGGATTCCGTGGTTTACATTGTCCCCGATGAACTAGGAACGCGTTTCGCCGAACAGGCGAAGAATTTCCCCGCGACGCTCGGCGATCTGAGAATACAGGTTTCCACAGGTCGGGTAGTTGACTTTCGTTGCAAAGACGCGATTGCGTTCGAATCGAACGGCCGAACCGTTCCCTTGATCTACCCTATTCATTTCGAACGCGGGTTTATTGTTTGGCCGAAGCGCGGAAAAAAACCAAACTATCTGAAAGTAGAGCCCGAGACGCAGAGTCTGCTTGTTCCGGAAGGAGTATATGTGCTTGTCAAGCGGTTCTCGGCAAAGGAGGAGCGTCGACGCGTCGCGGCGGCCGTTTGTGATCCCGACCGTCTCCCAAGATCGCCTTATGGTTTTGAGAACCACCTGAATTACTTTCATCGAAAAGGCGGTGGCCTATCGGCTTCACTTGCCAAGGGACTTGCGGCCTATCTCAACTCGACTCTAGTCGATTCATTTTTCCGGCAGTTTAGCGGGCATACTCAGGTGAACGCATCGGACCTCCGGAGCCTGAAATACCCAAGTTTAGAGGTATTGGAACATATTGGGACAAAGATTGGCGACAGTTTTCCTGTTCAGGAAGAAATCGATAGGCTCGTACGGGAGGAATCCGGCATGGCGGGGGACGATCCAGCCAAGGTCAAGCGACGCATCGAAGAATCACGAAGCGTTCTGAAAGCGTTGGGGTTGCCCAAGGCACAACAAAACGAACGGTCAGCTATGACATTGCTCTCCCTGCTGGATTTAAAACCTGGACGCCGATGGGCAAAGGTCACTGATCCACTTCGTGGCATCTCGCAAATGATGGACTGGATCGCCGAGCATTACGGTAAGCGGTACGCCGAGAATACACGTGAGAGTGTGCGAAAAGAGACTATTCACCATTTGCTTGAAGCCGGAATCATCGTTATCAATCCGGATGCTCCGGAGCGGCCAACGAACAGTGGGAAGACGGTCTATCAGATTGAAGCCGGAGCTCTCAAACTCCTCCGAACGTTCGGGAAAAAGGAATGGGAAAAGAACCTGCGAAGGTGGCTTGCGTCAGTGGAAACGTTGAAATCGCGGTATGCGAAGGCACGGAAAATGAAACGCATTCCGCTGCGACTCGCGACGGGTGAGAAAATCGACCTGTCGCCTGGTGGTCAGAATGTACTCGTGAAAGAAATCATCGCCGAGTTTTGTCCACGGTTTACGCCAGGCGGCATGCCGATCTACGTCGGTGACACGGATATGAAATGGGCATACTTCAATGAAGAATCGTTAGCTGGATTGGGCGTGAAACTCGAAGCCCACGGCAAGATGCCAGACGTGGTGGTCCATCACGTTGAAAAAGACTGGCTGGTTCTCATTGAAGCAGTCACGAGTCACGGGCCAGTTGACAGTAAACGGCGCGATGAGCTCAGCCGACTATTTAAAACGTCCACTGCTGGGCTTGTATTTGTGACGGCATTTCTAGATCGATCCGCGATGATACGTTATCTTGGCGACATTTCTTGGGAAACCGAAGTTTGGGTCGCTGATGCTCCGTCGCACATGATTCACTTCAACGGCGAGCGGTTTCTCGGACCGTACGGGGAGTGACTATCGACAGCGAACGGCGCGAGCCAACCGATACCAATTGCGTCGTCAGCACTTCCCCCGGGCCGCGTGGTCTACAAGCTGAAAAAAACTTCAAAATTCGCCGTTCACTTCTTCGCCGCAGGTCCGACTAGTTCGATCCGCACGCCGTCGGGCGCGGTGATGAAGGCGATCTTGCCGCTGCCAAAGGCAAACGGGCCGGACTCGAACTTGACGCCCTTGGCTTTGAGCTCCACGGCCGCGGCGTCCAGATCGGCGAAGGCCCAGCCCAGGTGGTCGATCGAGCGGCCCTTGGTGGGCGCCCTGGCCACGTCGACCTTTTTGGCCAGCACCCACATGTCGCCGTAACGGACACCCGGGATCAAGCCGGCGAAACGGGCCAACTCGCCGCCAAAAGCATCCACATACCACTGGAGCGTCGTGCGGGGATCGGTGGTCGCCAGGTGGACGTGATGAAAGCCCTCGATTTCCGGATCCTGCAAAACTTCGATCAGGGTCCCCCAAGGATCTTTGACGAAGGCGTATTTGATCGGGCCTTCTTGTTGTACGCCCGAGACGATTTCGACGCCGGAATCGGCGAGCTGCTTCATTTTCGCCTCGAGGTCCTTGTACGAGAACCCGATGTGATCGACCCCGCTGCCGACGCTGCCCGCAAAGCCCTCTTTGGCTTGGAAGAAGATGAGAGTGATCTTTCCGAACCCCGCCGCGTCAAAAAATCCGACCTTGGTCATTTGGCCATCCATGTTCTTGACATACCACTTGACGGCCTCACCCGGGTTGGTGGCGGTGAGGTGCACGTGGTGGTAAGTCGCGGCAGCCGACGCCATGGCCTGCGGCGCCACCCGAAGCAAAATCGCGACCGCCAACACCACAACCGCCATGCGGGGTAAATCGAGCATCGCACGAATCATCAGATGGACCTCCACTAGGTGGCGTTTGCGGATCGAACATATCGCTAGT
>JACQFF010000046.1 GCA_016200205.1 Planctomycetia bacterium | reverse complement strand
GGCTGTGCGGCCAAGGGGGGCCCTTGAACCGTGAAAAACTGGTACCTCCCGTAACGGGCTAAGGTCGCCATACCCCTGCGACAGACAGCTAAGGTTCACGGTGCATCATGATCGGGATGGCACGTTTTTTGGCCCCGGGCAATGCGGGTTTGATTCCGCCGGGGCCAACTGGGTCGAACATGAGCAGCAATGTCTCAAGCAGTTGGCGTGCCGAACTCGATCGGCGCCGCCATTTTCCAAAAAAAATCTTCGAGTATACCGCGGTATCTCGGGGACAACTCGACATCCGCCTGCTCAGGCCGCCACTACGTATGGCACTTCGGCTTTGTAAGAATTGCAACGCGGCGGTGAAAGCGTCAAACGGTCGCCATCCGTTCAGCACTCGGCGAGCAAACTGGTTGTGATCGCTCGAAAAACCGGCGCCAATTCTACAAACTCCCGATCTTCCGCCTGGCACAGCACCAGGCAACTGGCCGATGCGGTGCGAAAGCCGCGAATCGCCGCGGTGTTGGTGAAATCGAGGTAGAAGAAATTCAGATCATATCCGCTAATCGACCGACCGCCGATTTGTTCCGAAACCG
This sequence comes from Planctomycetia bacterium, assembly GCA_016200205.1. Classification (GTDB taxonomy): domain Bacteria; phylum Planctomycetota; class Planctomycetia; order Pirellulales; family PALSA-1355; genus PALSA-1355. The sequence goes on along the minus strand of JACQFF010000046.1, from coordinate 12,790 downwards.
GTTCTGCTTCGGAGTCTGGGTACTCGGCCTGCAAGGTCTTCAAGGCGGCGTTGGCCAGCGCCTTGGGGTCAGTGCTCGTGGGATGCACGACGAGCGACCAAAAGGCCCCTCGGGGGCTATAGATCGTCACCGAGATGGTGCCGTGCTGTGCTTCCTCTTCGTCCAATGTCCAATTTTCAGGATAGAGGAAGCGAACCCCCATTTTTTCATACACGCCCGGCATCGGAAAACCCTCTTGAGTCAACTCGCTGGCAATCCATTTTAGGAATCTGGCGCCGACTGAGCCAGCGGCCGCGCCTGGAGTGCGGGGCAAGTGCGCTGACCTTGTGACAAACTGCCCATTTTGCTACGGTCCGCCCAAAGCCGCGCGCTCTTCGTGGCTTGACCTACGTACGTCTTGGCGGTCCCCTCCTTAATCCCTTGCGCATTCGGTACGCAATGCCCAGCGAAGACCGCAGGAAGAAGCCGGGTTGTCGCCGCATCGACCATGCGAATCGACTGCGCGGTCTTCGCGGCGCGTGGCTTATCGTCGCGCTGTGCGCCGCGTTGGCCGGCTGCCGGACGCTGAGTAGGCAGGGCCCCGTTCCACAATCGGTGGCCACCGCGCGTCAACTGACGCAACAAGGCATCACGGCCAGGGACCGTGGCGATTGGAAACGGGCCGAGTCGCTTTTGGGCAGGGCCGTCCAAACCAATCCCACCGATCCCGACGCCCGTCGCAACTATGCCGAAACGCTCTGGCGTCGGGGGGCGCTGCAGGAAGCTCTACGACAACTCGAGGAAGCGCGCCGCGTGGCTGCCGAAGATCCGGGCCTGGTGGTCCGCACCGGCGAACTGCGCCTGGCACTGGGGCAAGTCAATTATGCCAATCGCATGGCCGACGAGGCGCTGGAGCTGGATCCCAAATTCGCGCCCGCGTGGGCTTTGCGAGGTCGTGTGGCCGAGGCTTCAGGGCAGATGCGACAAGCGCTGGCCGATTATCAACGCTCGCTGGGCTATGCTCCCGATAGTCGCGACGTCGCCATCTTGGTCGCGGAGGCCTATCGTCAACTGAACGAACCGGAACGTGCGCTAGTGGCGCTGCAAAGACTGGCGGATAGCTATTCGCCGGGAGAAGAACCGCAACAAGTTCTGCATTTGGAGGGACTGGCGCTGATGGCATTGGGGCGCTACGACGATGCGGTCCAGAGCCTTTCGAAGGCGGCAAGTCGCGATCGTCCCAGTGCCGACGTGCTGTGCCAGTTAGCCGAAGCGGAATTGCGATTGGGTCGCGTCGCCAGCGCCCAATCCACCGTGCGGCAGGCCTTGGCGCTCGATCCCAGCCACGCGGCCAGCCGGACCCTCTCGGCGCGGGTGGCGGCGGCCCCACCGCCTGGCCGAACGATCATGCGCTAGGGGCCGCCCGCTAATGGCCCTATCGGACGCACGGACGGAATAAGCGGGTCTTTCGTGCTAACTAAACACCGCTTTGGGCTCATATCGGGGGGACTACGATTTGCCCGGACCCGTATCGCAGCCTAGGGTTGTCTGGTAGTAGATGTCAATCCGCGCGCTTGACGGCGGGTTGGGACAAAGCGACCAGGCCGCCGCGATCTACCTTGTCGGCGGTTCCGTTATTTCAAGGAGCGTCCATGACCACGCTTAGCCCGCCGACTGAAACCTTCATCGACCGTCGCAGTTATGACCCGGGCGTTGGCCGAACCATTCGAGAGCGCCGGCAATTCACCAACTCGTACGAAGATCTTTCCGCCGAGGCCCGTGAATTGGCGCTGGCGATCGATGAGTACAAGTTGGTCCATCGCCGCCGTTTTATCACTTACGAAGAGATGCTGGGCGTGGTGAAGTCGCTGGGCTACCAAAAGTAAGCCGCTTTGGTCGAGACCGGCTTGCCTCTGTGATGGGCTCGATTCGTGTCGCTTGAATCGGTCCGGATTCCTATTCTTCGCCGCCGGTAGTCCGTCCGGTGGCGACGTCGAATTCGTAAATCGCCGGCACCAGCATCGCCGCCGTGGCAAATCCATAGGTGACCACCGTCGCCAGAAACACGCCCAGCGTGTATTGCAACAAGAAACTGGTGATGGCCCAGAACGTGGCGATCGGACATAAGACCGAGGCGACGCCAATGGCCAGCGAAGGATTGCGCGAGCCGAGCGCCGCGTACAAGCCCACCGCGCCGCCCAGCATGAACGCCAGAAACGGCTGGATCTGCCAATGAAACGATCCGCTGAAGGCAATCATCATCTGCATGCAGGCGGCGATGCCGATGAACAAGAAGAACACGGTTCCCAAACTCACGCCGATGGCCGTGCGCGAGTTGCCATAACTCATGCCGGCGTGGACGCCGAGCACGGCCACGAATACGTTCATCACCGCCAGGCCGCCAAGTAAGTACAGCAGATTTTCTCCGCTCACCGCTCGTTCGAACCACAAAAACAAGCACAAAGCCATCGGCAGCAGCACCATTTCCTTGGTGTTGTAGAAAATGCCGCCCAGCTTGCCGAAGACAAACTCCTTAGCCGTGAGATCCGTCACTAAGAGCAAGTCGAGCGCGCGAACGTCGCGCTCGCTGGTCAAGGCGGTGACCGCCTGAGCGTTGACCAAGACCAGGCTGAGCACGAACAGCGGCACCATTACCAGGGCCGCCGAGGCCGTGCCCAGGCCTTGCTCGCCGTGCAGCGTCCCGTAAAGCGCCGCCCCGGCCAGCCCCACCAAAAGCAGGTAAGCCAGCCGTATGATGAGTACTTTGCGGCCGTAGGCCCAGGTGGCGATTTCGCGCCAGATGATCGGGTTGTCCCAAACTTGCCGCGTCTTGCCGCCCGCGGCATGGACCGAACGCGCGACCGGCTTGGGCGCGACCGACTTCTCGCTCAGTCCCCAGATGCTTTCGTCCTGCGGCGTGTCATCCGTACCTGGGCGGGCTTCGCGCGACGGGTTCCAGACGCGCACCAGAAGAATCGCCACGGCGTTGAGCGCGACGGCCACCGTGAGAGCGAACAGCAGGAACAAATTGATTGCGTGACCGACATAAGGCAGGGGATTCTGATCTTGGACCAGCGGCCGCGTGGCCATGAGAATGGCCTGCCAAGGGCTGAACCCGGCGGCCCAAACGTCGGCGGGAATGCCCAGCCAGACTCGTCCCAGCGCGCCCCATGCCAGGGCCTCGCCGGCGGCCAACCAAAATACCAGGGCCAGAGCGGTCAAGGCCAACGTTTGGAACGTCTTTTCGCGCCACAGCGCCAACAGCGAACCCAAACTGCCGGCGGCCAGCGACGTGGCCAGCGTGACCGCGAACACCAGGCTGATTTGCTGGAACGACACGCCTCCAAACAGGGCCGAAAGCATGAACAGCGGCAGCGAAGCGGCCAGTAGCACCAACACATTCAAAAGGCTGGCCAGCAGCTTGCCCAGCACGAGCTCGCTGTTGGTCAAATTGGTCAAAAGCAGCAGAACCAGCGTGCGGCGATCTTTTTCCTGAGCCACTCCGCTGGCGGCCAACAGGGCCGAAAAAAAGATCGCCAGCGCCAGTTGCAGGGGGGCCAAAGTCTGGAACAACATCGCTCCGAAGCGGGCCATGTCGCCCAGGTTGCGCACGATTTGGGTTCCGGCCAGCAAGAGCCACGCGATGCACATCAGCACCAGCAGGGCCGACACATAAGCGGCTCGCGAAATGTAGAGCCGGGTGCGCCGCGGTACGGTTACGATTTCGCGAGTAAAAACTGGCCCGATAAACAACCCGCTATCCCCTTCGAAATACTAGCGCTGCTCAACGCGCGAATCGAGTTTGTGCATTATAGTGCCAATCTCCGGGACGGTGAAACCGTCATAATCGCGCCGTCGGACAGCCTGTTCGAACCAATCCACGCCGCGAGCCGCTGAATTGGGTTGCGGGCTCTGGGGGCCCGACTACTCTGGAAAATGAAGCCTTTCACCAGAGTCAAGAGGGTTTTTTCGAGAGGTTGAGTGCCAATGCGCCGTTCGCATGTCGCCGTTTGTCTGGTTGTGGCTTGTTCGTTTCCCATGTTGGTTTCGGCCGGCACGATCCGCGACGATCGCGATCCGCAGTCGTACCTCAATCTCGCCGCTCAGCCGCAATACGCCAACGTCGGACGAATCGATTCTCAGACCACCACCGGCGATTTGATCGGCTCCGGGACGCTGATTGCGCCGCAGTTCGTGCTCACCGCCGGCCACTTGGTCGACCACCTGGCATCGCTCCAGTTTTCTTTGGATGGAGCCAATTACACCGCGACCCATTGGATCGCCAATCCCAATTGGAACGGCGATCTGACCGCCGGGTATGATTTGGCCGTGGTGGAACTCAACGTGGCTGCCAGCGGTGTTGTTCCCGCCGTGCGTTACGATGGATCGAGCGAGCTCAATTCCGTGGGCACTTTTGTCGGTTTCGGCCGCACGGGCACCGGCCTCTCTGGCGCTACCAATTTTGATGGGTTCGCGCGGGCCGGCACCAACGTCCTGGACGGGTTTTATGACAATAACCCACGGATTTTGGCGGCCGACTTCGACAGTCCGCAAAGCATTAGCGCGAGCTCACAGGGATCCTCGACGCCCACGAATTTGGAATACATGATCGCCGCGGGCGACAGCGGTGGCGGGCTGTTTATCGATACTGCCGCCGGTCCGCGGCTTGCCGGCGTCCATTCGTTCGGAGCGGCCTTCGATGGCCGTTTTAACGCCAGCTACGGCGACGTTTCAGGCGACATTCGAGTTTCCCTGTTCAATAGTTGGATCGACCAGGCCATCGGCAGCTTAACGGCTTTGTCAGGCTCGGGTCTGCCGATGATCGCCGTACCGGAACCCTCGAGCTGGCGCCTGGCCTGTTTTGCAGGACTGGTGGCATGGCTTGGTTTATGGCGCCGCCGACGTTTGCTGTGAACGAATCGTGCGGCTTGCCCAATCGTTAAGGTCGATTCGGGAACCTGGGCCGGGCATTGTATGCTGAGGGCGGTCCTGCCCGATCGGTTTCGCCTCGGCGGCCCACCGCCGCTGCGAGCGCAAACTTGCCGCGCCCTTGGCATGCTGCCGGCGCTGGGTCAGCCGAAGGATTCGCACTCGGCCACTTTGGCCTTTCCTGGGAGCACTCTTGCCAGTACCTTCTTGGGCCGTTACGCAAGTAATCGTGGATGCGATGATGCCAACGCTTTATATTCCTGCTTACGTTTAATTGTTCTGTCGATTCTGTATGATGTTCGTTAGCGGGGGCTGATTGGCGCTTGCATGGTTAACCGGCCAAGGGCGACCAACGGAAGCTCTTGCACACAGGGCGTCTGACGACGTACGCTTGTTCCGCTTTCGGCCCAGGTATCAATCGATCTCTTCGCGTCGGAGTCATGCAAGTGTCGCTCGCAGAACCGACTACGCCGACCGGCCAATCGCCTCCACCCAATCGCGATAATGTTGCTGGCAGCGGATCCTCCGCGGCCGCCGGCCATCCTCCGCGGAAGAAATTGCGACGGCCCTCGGCCGTCACCAACCGTATCGTGTGGCGCTATGCGGCGCCGATCGTGACACTGCATCTGTTGGCGCTGGCGGTGTTCATCCCCTGGCTCTTCAGTTGGACCGGTGTCGTGCTGCTGGTGGTGGGCATTTATGTCTATGGCGGTTTGGGGATCAACATTGCCTATCACCGTTTGCTGACCCATCGCAGTTTCAAATGTCCGCTGTGGCTCGAGCGGTTTTTTGTGGTCGTGGCGATTTGCTGCCTGGAAGACGCTCCCGGCAGTTGGGTGGCAACGCATCGACTGCACCACAACGATTCCGATGAGCCGACCGACCCGCACAGTCCGCTGGTGAGTTTTCTTTGGAGCCACGTGGGCTGGTTGCTGGTGGAGAATCGCGACGTTCGCTCGTTTTCGGCCTACGAACGCTTTGCTCGCGACGTGCTGCGCGATCCGTTCTACATGCGTCTGCAACGCACGATGCTAACCATTTGGATTTACGTGGCCCACGCGGCGGTCTATTACCTGGCTGGATTCGCGGCAGGCTGGGCGGCGGGGGGCGATCTGCTGGCCGGCCTGCAATTCGGGCTCAGCCTGCTCGTGTGGGGCGCGATTGTGCGGACCGTGTGCGTTTGGCACATCAGTTGGTCGGTCAATTCACTGACGCATCTCTACGGCTATCGCAGTTATGAAACGGGCGAAAACAGCCGCAACAATTGGTTCGTCGCTCTTTTGTCCAACGGCGAAGGCTGGCACAACAATCACCACGTCGATCCGGCCAGCGCCTCGAACTCGCATCACTGGTGGGAAATCGACCCGATCTACGGCTTCATCCGAGTGCTGGAATTCGTCGGCTTGGCCAGCGACGTGATCCGGCCGCGGCACCTGCGCCATTAGCGGAATGGCAACGGCTGGGGATGTTGTCTCACGCACGCGGCGCCTAACCTGCTGGAAAAGGGGACATTCCACTCTACTCACCCGGTCTCCCACAGTCAGGGTTCGCCACAATTCCCCTTGCATCTTCGTGTTCCCAATTCTACCCGTGCACGAAACAGCCCGCCTTGCGACACGACGGGGCAATGCCCCCTTGTGGCAAATGGGGGGAATTGGTAAATTGATGATTTGGATTTTGTCGGCCTGCTGGGGCTTGCGCCTTGGCGAGCGGGTGCCCGGGGCGCCCCTTGCCTGGGCGTCTACAATGGTTGCGGTGAGAGTCATGAAAAAAGAGATCCATCCCGAATACTTTGTGACCACGGTCAAGTGCGGTTGCGGCAATACGTTCACTACTCGCAGCACCAAGCCGGAACTGAAGGTCGATATTTGCAACGTCTGCCATCCGTTTTACACGGGCAAGCTGAAGTTCGTCGACACGGCTGGGCGGATCGAGAAATTCAAGAACAAGTTTGCCGCCGCCGGATACGCCAGCCTCGGCCGCGGCAAAAAGCCCGCCGAGGCCAAGGCCGACTCCTAGCCCTTCACTCTCGCCGCCGCTGTCGGCTTGGGACAAGTCGGCAAGCGGCTTTCCGTTGCCAGATCCTTGCTGCGCCGCGTACTCTCTAATTTTCCACGGAAGGGCTTCACCAAGCGGCGCCGTTCATTGGGAGGTCAAAAGCCGTGTCGCTGCGCGAAACGCTCGAAGAAAAACTCTCTCGCTTCGAAGAGCTGGAGAGGCAGTTGGTCGACCCGGCCGTGCTGTCCAATCCAGCACGGGTCGCCGCCGCCGCGCGCGAACATGGCTCGTTGGCCAAGCTGGCGAAAAAATATCGCCGCTTCAAGGTCCTCAACCAGCACATCGCCGAAACACAAGAGATGATCGAGGGCAAGGACGCCGAACTGCGGGAAATGGCCGAGGCCGAACTTCCCGGCTTGCGCGAAGAACGTGAAGCGACTTGGGACGAACTTTTGGAAATGACCATCGGCGGCGAAGACGCCCAGCGGTCGCGGATCGTGATGGAAATTCGCGCCGGCACCGGCGGCGACGAGGCGGCCCTATTCGCACGCGACCTGTATGAAATGTACAAACACCACGCCGAAAACAAGGGTTGGAAAGTCGAAATCCTGGACTTAAGCGCCACGGAGCTGGGCGGTTTCAAAGAAATCATTTTGGGGATCGAAGGGGAAGGGGCTTACCGCGAATTGCAATACGAGAGTGGCGGGCATCGCGTGCAGCGGGTGCCCGAAACCGAGACCAAGGGCCGCATCCACACCTCGGCCGCCACCGTGGCCGTGCTCGCCGAACCCGAAGACGTGGAAATCGATCTTAAACCCGAAGATTTTCGGAAGGACATCTTTTGCGCCAGCGGTCCCGGCGGACAGCACGTGAACAAGACGGCGTCGGCGATTCGCTTGACTCACCTCGAGACGGGCATCGTGGTGCAATGTCAGGACGAAAAAAGCCAGCACAAGAATTTTGCCAAGGCCTTGCGCGTGCTCAAGACCCGGCTCTACGAGGCCAAGCGGCAAGAAGAGCACGACAAGCGGGCCAGCGAGCGCAAAACCCTGGTCGGCTCGGGCGACCGCAGCCAGCGGATTCGCACCTACAATTTCGCCGAAAACCGCGTCACCGATCACCGCATCAATCTGACGCTGTACAAACTCGATGCGATTCTGGCCGGCGACGTGCAGCCGCTGACCGATGCCTTGGTCGACTACGATCGGCAGCAGCAGCGGATTATGATGGGGACCGTCGAGTGAGCTACATCGGCTAACTACTGGGGTATTACCCTGGCGACACGCCAGTGGCGCCCGGCGAATTGCGAGTCGAAAGGAACTGCCTCGGGTGCTGACATGGCCGAAGAGTGGACCGTCGGACGCCTGTTGCAGTGGACTGCTGACTATCTGAAGCAGCACGGATCGGAGAGCCCACGCCTGGAAGCCGAAGTTTTGCTGGCCCATGCCCGCGGTTGCCAGCGGATCGAGCTTTACACCAGCTTTGCCGATCCGGCGGGCGAAGAATTGCGGACGAAATTCCGCGACCTGGTGCGCCGACGGGCCGAGGGGATGCCGGTGGCTTACCTGGTGGGCCACCGCGAATTCTACTCGCTCGATTTCCGCGTGACGCCCGCCGTGCTGATACCGCGGCCAGAGACCGAATTGCTCGTGATGACGCTTTTGGATTGGATCAAGGCCCGAGGACCCGCCGAGCGGCCGATCGAAGTGGCCGACGTGGGCACCGGCAGCGGGATCATCGCCATTACGGCCGCCAAGCATGTGCCGCGGGCGCGAGTCACGGCCATCGACGTAAGTATCGCGGCGCTGGCGGTGGCCAAAGACAACGCGCAGCGGCTGGGCGTAGCCGAGCGGATCGAATTCGTCGAAAGCGATCTGCTGGCCGCGGTTCCGACCACGCGAAAGTTCGATTGTATCGCCAGCAACCCACCCTACGTCAGCACGGACGAGCTGGCCAATTTGCCGCGCGAAGTAAAGGCCTACGAGCCCGAACTGGCCCTGGCCGCCGGACCCTCGGGCACGAGCGTGATCGAACGGCTGATTCCGCAAGCGACCGAGCGGCTCACGTCGGGCGGATCGCTCTTGTTGGAAATCAGCCCTATGCTACAACAAAGGATCGAAATGCTGATCGCCTCCGACAAGCGATTGGAATTGGGGCCAACGATCAAGGATTTGGCCGCTCTGGCCCGAGTCGTGCAAGCAAGGCGCCATTAGCCGCTCTGGCTCGCACGATTCGTGTGACGTAGCACGCTGGAACGAACAATGGATTGTTTTCGCATCACCGGCGGCGTGCGTCTGCTGGGCAGAGTGCGGGCGAGCGGTTCGAAGAATGCCGCCCTGCCGATCATGGCTGCCGCCCTGCTCGTGGACGGGCCAATCACGCTCAAGCGTGTTCCCGACCTGGCGGACGTCAACACGCTTGCGCTCTTGTTGGGACAACTGGGCGTTGAGGTCAAACGGGATTCTGACGGCAACTTGCGGATCGCGACCGTCGATCCCACGCCGACCAAAGCCGACTACGACCTGGTGCGCCGGATGCGCGCGAGCTTCTGCGTGCTCGGTCCCTTGGTTGCCAAGCGGGGCAGGGGAGTGGTGTCTCTGCCGGGCGGATGCAATATCGGCACCCGGCCGGTCGATTTGCATTTGGCTGGTCTGTCGGCGCTTGGCGCCGAAGTGCGCATCGAACATGGCTACGTAATCGCGGCGGCCAAGCGGCTTCGCGGAGCCGACATCAACTTGCGAGGACCGTTTGGGCCCACGGTAACCGGCACCGCCAACGTGATGAGCGCCGCCACCTTGGCCGTCGGCAGAACGGTCATTAGGGGAGCGGCCACGGAGCCGGAGATCGTCGATCTGGGAAATTTTCTGATTGCGATGGGAGCCCAGATTTTCGGACTGGGAACCGAGACCATCGAAATCATCGGCGTCGACGAACTGCAGCCCACGCAATACAGAATCATTCCCGATCGGATCGAGGTCGGCACGTTGCTGTTGGCCGGCGCCATCACTGGCGGCTGCGTGACGGTGGAGGAGGCGAGGCCCGGTCATCTCGCGGCCGTTTTGGCTGCGCTGGCGGCCACCGGAGCCGACATTGACTGCCGCGCCGACAACGTCACGGTGCGAGCGGCCGGACGGCCTCGCCCGACGAATATTCGAGCGCGGCCTTATCCGGGCGTGCCGACCGATTTGCAAGCGCAGTTCATGGCCTTGCTGTCGTTGTCCACTGGCGAGAGCCTGATTAGCGACAGCGTTTTTGCCGATCGTTTCATGCAGGTCGCGGAGTTGAATCGGCTGGGGGCGCGGATCAAACGCTCCGGCTCGTCCGCGACGGTCCGCGGAGTGCGCGAGCTGTCGGGTGCTAGTGTGATGGCCTCCGACCTGCGCGCCAGCGCCGCATTGGTTCTGGCCGGCCTGGCCGCCGAGCGCGAGACGATCGTCCGCCGCATCTACCACCTCGATCGCGGCTACCAGCGGCTGGAACAAAAGCTCGCCGAGCTCGGCGCGCGAATCTTGCGCGAGCGGGATCAAGAAGCGTTTTTACCCGCCCGCCACCTCGTTGGCCCACAACTGGTGCGCTAGCGGCCCAATCAATCCGGCCCGCGATAGACTTTCTGATAGAGCACGTTCTTCTTCGACGTCACCGGGCCGGGGTTCGTGTCTTCGCGCAAAATGCTGACCATCATGTGATACTTGGCGTCGATGTCGTCGGCATAATGGACCAACAACGCTTCGGGAGTCATCGGCGGTTTGGGCGAGCCCCATTCGGGCAGTCTTTGGTGCGAGACGATGATGTGCTCCAACCGCAGCAGCAGATCGGCGTCGAGCCCGCGTCCGGCGGCGGCCTCGCGGACGATATCGCGGCCCTGCAAGATATGGCCGATCAAGTTGCCGGCCGCGGTATACTCGGCGCCCTGCGGTCGCTCCTCGATTTCGCGCAGTTTGCCGATATCGTGCAAGATCGCGCCGGCGACGACGAGTCCCTTGTTCAGTCGTGGCTCCATCTCGGGGTAATAGTCGTCGTACTTGTCGGCCAGATAGACGCAGGTCCGCGTTACGCTCAGCACGTGTTCCAAATAGCCGCCCACAAACGCATGGTGGTTGTGCGTCGCGGCGGGCAAGGAGAGCAACGGTTCGCGATTCGCTTGCAGCAGGTCGACGACCAATTCTTTCAGCGGCGCGTCGTCAATTCGCCGTTCGGCGATCGAGAGTAATTCCGCGAACATCGCCGGCATATCGAAACGCGTCTGCCGCAAGCACATGGCCGGCGTAAATCCATCGGCCTGATCCGCAACGCACACCTCGCGGATTTTTCGCAGCTCGAGCTGCGGGCCGTAATTCGTATCGCGATACACGGCGCGCACTTTGTAGAACGTGCCGGGCTGCCACGCCTCGCGGCAGTCGGCGCCCCACGGCGAATCGTGCCAAATGGGAAAGCTCACCTCGCGGGCGTGATCGCGAAAACCGACCTTGAAGTACGGCTTGCCGTCGCGCGTGGTCAGCTCCTCCTTGGCGGTCATCAGCACGAATAAATCGGCCTCTTGCCCGTTCATCATTTCTGAAAGCGTGTTGATGGCCATCGAAAAGTTCGCGCTAGGGAGTCATGGATGGCGTCAATCGACCGGCCAAAAAACCATTCGGCGACATCCGGTTCTGTTGCGCCGTCCGTTCATCTTAGCGGACCACAATCGCGAAACAACGGTGGCGGCGAATTTAGGGCCGAGAGGGGGACAGTCCCCATTTAGCTCCGAAGACTCCGCAAAATGGGGACAGTCCCCGGCGGTGTTGCTCCCAGTTCCTTAGCCCCCGAATCCGCGCGGATGCGATGAGTGCCACCGCCAGGCCGTGCGGACGATCGTCTCGATGTCCAGGTATTGCGGCTGCCACTTCAAAGTGCGCTGCGCTTCGCGAGAGTCGGCGACCAGCTCCGGCGGATCGCCGGGCCGCCGCGGACCGACTACCGCGGGAATGGCGTGTCCCGTCACCCGGCGGCACGCTTCAACGACCTCGCGCACGCTATGGCCGCGGCCGGTGCCCAAATTCAGTTGCAACCCCTGGCCGGGCTTGAGGTGCTCGAGGGCCACTACGTGGGCCGCGCCCAGATCGTCGACGTGGATGAAATCGCGAATGCAGGTTCCGTCGGGCGTGGGATAATCGTCGCCGTAAATCGTGATGTGCGCACGCTCGCCCAGCGCCACTTGCAACACGATCGGAATCAGGTGGGTTTCCGGCTCGTGGTCCTCGCCCAGGTCGCCCTCTGGGCTGGCTCCCGCGGCGTTGAAATACCGCAAGGCGACGTAGGCCAGGCCATAGGCTTGGGCGTAATCGGCCAGCGCGCGTTCGATCACCAGCTTGGCGAAGCCGTACGGGTTAATCGGCTGTTGGGGTTCTTCTTCAGTGATGGGCACGCGCTTTGGAATGCCGTAGATGGCCGTAGTGCTGGAGAAGACGATTTTCCGCACGCCGGCGGCGCGCATGGCCTCCAGCAGGTTCAGGCTGGCCACGACGTTGTTTTGATAGTATTTGGCCGGATCGGCCATCGATTCGCCGACGGCTGCGAAGGCGGCGAAGTGCATCACGGCCTCGATGCCCTTGGACGACAGCGCCTCGATCACGCGCGGTCGATCCATCAACTCTCCTTCGACGAGGCGGCCCCGCGGCACGGCCGCCCGGTGGCCGAGCGAGAGATTGTCATAGACCCAGACGTCGTGCCCGGCACGTTCGAGCAGCCGCACCGCATGGCTGCCGATATACCCCGCTCCGCCGGTAACCAGAACCTTCACGACAGCCTCTCCTGGGACTGGAGTCATTCCGACGGTGAGCAATTTGCCGAATGCGCCGACCCCGCGCGAGGCCGATCCGCGACCCAGCAGCACGCTCGGTGCGGC
>JACQFF010000195.1 GCA_016200205.1 Planctomycetia bacterium | reverse complement strand
ATGGCTCGTACGGATTATCGGCGAATATCCGCGGGTTTCGCAAGTCTACCGACATGCCGCCGTTGACGTGCGGTTCTTTGCCTGCGCGCTGGTCGAACAGCGACACGAACTGCCGGCGCGTTTTCGCTGGGTTGCGGCCGACGAACTACGACAATACGCATTTCCGTCGGCCAATGCCGAGCTGTTGGAATTGCTCGCGCACAAGAGCAACACGTGAGCCGGGCTGACCGGCGCGCAAGAAAAGGGGCCGCCTTCGCGTGGCGACCCGTTTTGTTCTCAACCCGTGAAGCAACTTAACCGGCGACTTTGCGGCGGCGAAGCGCGGCCGCCAACATGCCCAAGCCTCCGAACGCCAGCAACACGACGCTGCTCGGTTCGGGAATCGATAGAAGCTGGCCGCGAATTTCGCCTCCGGGGAAGTTTGCCGAGTGGACATTCACATAGGTCATGCCTTGCTCCATGCCCAACGCTTGCGCCGCGGTAATGACGCCGCCTCCGGTAATGGTGCCGGCCGTTCCGCCCGATATTGTCAGGGGAACGATGACCGGCGCGTTGGTTCCAGGTCCGGCCAAGCCGTGGATGTGGGCGGCGGTGGCGGGGGCCGTCAGATCTTGGTAAGTGCCGGAAAATGGGCTAGCCGGTTTTTCCTGAAATGGGGTAAGATTTGCAAAGTTTACCGCCCGGCGGAACACCGACCGCGATGTTAAGCTGACTCCGCTCGACGACGGCAAGGGCTTGCGGTTTAAGAGTTTAGTGGCTGACGGTTTCTCCGCGTGCAAAGACCGGCTCAAGAGTTGCTACGACGGCGGACGGTTACATGGATGTAGCCGAGGCTTCGACATAACAAGGAGCTAATACCGAGCATGGAAGCTCATCTTGTGCGGTGCGCCATACTGGTCGCCGCGATCGCGTCGCTAGGCGCGGGTTACCGAACCAATAATTTCGTCGTCAATGCCCCGACTGCGGACATGGCCGAGCAGATCGGCCGTGCCGCCGAAAAGTATCGCCGGGAACTGGCTTTGGATTGGCTCGGGCACGAAATGCCCAATTGGCGCCAGCCCTGTCCGATAACCGCTCAGGTCGGCGATCATCTGGGTGCAGGCGGAGCCACGAGCTTCGTGTTCGAACACGGCGAAGTGTTCGGTTGGCGAATGACGATCCAGGGCTCTTCGGTGCGGATTCTCGATTCCGTGTTGCCGCACGAAGTGACGCACACCGTCTTCGCCACGCATTTCCGCCAACCCCTGCCGCGCTGGGCCGACGAAGGCGCTTGCACCACGGTCGAGCACTCCAGCGAACGGAACAAGCAGCAAGCGATGCTCATTGACTTTCTACGGACGGGCCGCGGCATCGCGTTTAGCCGCATGTTCGTGATGAAAGAATATCCGCACGACGTCATGCCGCTGTATTCGCAAGGCTATTCGGTGGCCCGCTACCTGGTTGCGCAAGGCGACAAACACAAATTCCTCGAATTCCTGGCGGATGGTTTGCGCGACGAAAACTGGCCTCGGGCCGTACGGCAGCACTACGGTATCAGCGACCTGGCCGCGCTGCAGAACGATTGGCTCGCTTGGGTCCGCAAAGGCAGCCCGGCCCTGGATGCGAAGGACGGTCCGGCTTTAGTGGCCGTGGCGAACCCCGAGCCCTCGGACGCCCGCGTGCGTCCCCAGGCTAATCTGATCTACCGAGGGCGAAACCAGGAGGCCGATCAACCCGGGCCATCTGATTCCAAGGACACGCGGGCGTCCGATGGTCAAAGCATTTATCAACTAGCGGCAATCTCCCAAGACTCGTTCGAATCCGGCGGACCACAAGATAAGTCCTGGCATGCGCCTCGCCGATCCTCAACTGCCTCGCTGGCTGCCGCGACCCCCGATCTAGCGCGAGCCGACCGCGCAGGCGAGGAAGCAGATCCAAGCTCGGCGCCGCAGGCCCCATACGAGGTCACGCGCCCGCAAGCGGTGCAGCGTTCGCGGCAGGTGATTTTGGAATGGAGCAGCCCACGCCGAGAAACGGAGAGCGGATCGTCAGCCGGTCCTGGGCCAATCGGCGCAAATTGAGATTCGCCCGGCGGCGAATCAATGCTGGGTGAAAAAATACCGCGTCAAATGGTAGAAAACCGGCGCGGCGAAGCAGATCGAGTCGATGCGGTCCAGCACGCCGCCGTGACCCACGACCAACGTGCCGTAATCCTTCACGCCACGGTCGCGCTTGATGGCCGACATCGTCATCCCGCCGGCGAAGCCCATCACCGAGATCACAAGCGACATGCCGGCGGCTTGCCAAGGCTCGAACGGCGTGGCCCACCACAATCCGGCGCCGATCAGCGTGGCGCTGGCGATGCCGCCAAAGAATCCTTCCCAGGTGCGGTTGGGGCTGATCGCCGGAGCCACCAAATGCTCGCCCAGCAATTTGCCCCAAGCGAACTGCAGCACGTCGTTGAGCTGCACCACGAGGACAAAAAAGAACAGCAACCGCGGGTTTTGGCCCTCGTAATTCTTGATGTTCAAGCTCAGCAGGGCCGGCGCGTAGCTGAGGCAATAGACGCAGACCATCAGGCCGGCCTGGATCTTGGCCGTTCGTTCCAAGAACCGCTTATAGTCACCGGCCAGGGCCACGCGAGCGGGAATAAACAAAAACGCATACACCGGAATCAACACGCTAAACAGCCCATACTGCCCCGCGCCCAAGCCCACCAACACGTATTGCAGCGGAGTGAACAAGAAGAACACCCAAAACAAGGTGCGATGATCGCCCAATCGCGTGGGCGTGAGCGTGATGAATTCACGCAAGGCCCAAAACGAAATCAGGCCGAACAGCACGACCGTGGCCACCGAGCCCAACAAGAAGGCGGCGGCCAACACGGTGCACATCAGCCACCACGCGCGAATCCGCAAGTTGAACGACTCGACCAGCGCCGGATTCAGCCCGATGTCGGGCTGCAACTTCAGCCGCTGACCAATCGTGGTAGCGCCGGCCAATAGCGCCAGCACTCCTCCCACCAGGCTCAAAGTTTTGACGTCGAGCATTGGTTTTAAAAGCCCTTCAGCCGCAGCGATGGAACTTTGAGATCGCCTCGATCGTCGTGGGCGTCGAGCATGGTTATTACAAGTCCTTCAGCCGCCGTACCGCCTCGCGGGCCCGGTTCAAAAAATCGTTCTTGGGCTCGCCAGCTTCCAACCACATCGGCGGACCGAAACTGAGCAAACTCAACAGCGGCACCGGTAGAAACTCGCCACGTGGCAGAACCCGGTTCAGGTTATCGATATGAACCGGAACCAATTCCAGATCGGGACGCTTTTTCGACAAATAATACAGGCCGCTCTTGAATTCGCCGATATCGGATCCCGTGGCGCGGCTCCCCTCGGGAAACACGATCAACGATTGATCGTGACCAATTTCGCGCAGCATCATATCGACCGGGCTTTGGTGCACCTTGATATCGGTCCGATCGATCAACAGCGCGTTGAACGTGCGAGCCATGTAGCGGCGCACGGCCCCTTTTTCCCAGTAGTCTTTGGCCGCCACCGGCCGCGTGATGGCGCGCAACGCCGAAGGCAACGCCGACCACAGCACGATCGCGTCCAGATGGCTCGTGTGATTGGCAAAATAAACGCGTTGGCAAGTGTCCGGCTGGCAGTCGATCCAGCGCACGCTGGCGCCACTTAACAGCCGGGCTAATGCAGCCAGTAACGGTCCGGTCATCGTGAATTGCTATCCGGGAATGCATGACGACCCAAAACGGGTTGTCAATTCCGTTCGAGGAGCCCTGGCGGTCTGTCAATCGACTATCAAGTGCCTGTTGGCTCTGCCACGGCGTCTCGTCGGCCGGTGTCGCGACACGCGTCGGCAAGGGTTGTGGAGCACAAGCAAGTCAACCGTGATAAACTGTGGCCCGGGCAAGGCTTGCATAATATCTCGGAACTTCCCGACCGCAAAGCCCCGTGCCCGGCACTCCTCCTTGGTAGCCTGCGGCCGCGATTTCGCCACATTCGCTCGGAGCGGCCGCGATTCAAGGCCCGATCGCCGCCCGCCGATCCCCTTCCGCCGCCAGCGGACGCACCGCCGGCGAAAGTTGTCCCAACGCGGTGCATTTGCGGGTGTAAATCTCGGCGATCAAGTTCTCGTAGCCTTGCACCATCCGCTCGAGCGACCAGTGGTCGAGCACGGCCTCTCGCCCCCCCTGCCCCAGCCGGCGCGCCAATTCGGGATCACCCAACAGTTGGATCAGCCGATCGGCTATTTGCTGCTCGTCAAGCGGATCGGTCAGAAATCCGGTTTCGCCGTCGATCACCGATTCGCCGATCGATCCGACGCGGGGAGCAATCACCGGTTTGGCGGTGGCCATGGCTTCCAAGATCGAGACCGGGTTGGCTTCAATCCGCGAGGTGAGCACAAACACGTCGAGCGCGGCGAGCAATTCGGGAATATCGGCGCGAGTGCCCAAGAAATGAACCGCTTGTGCGAGACCAAGCTGCCGGCTGATTTGCTCCAGCCTGGGCCGCTCGGGACCGTCCCCGATGATGAGGAACTCGGCATGTGGAATCTGGTGGCGGACCCGCGCGGCGGCTCGCAAGAGCAACTCGTGATTTTTCTCCGGGCGCAATGCCGCCACGATCCCGGCTAGGGGGGCGGCCGGCGCGATACCAAGTTCTCGACGCAATTGCCCCTCGTCTTGTGAAGGATGAAAGCGGTTCGCGTCGACGCCGTTGGGAATCACGCGCACCTTGTAGGAGGGAAAACGTTCCTCTTGATTCAGGTGCCGGCCGTGAGCATCGGCGACGCCGACAAAGGCATCGGTCCAACGGGTCAGCAGCCGCAGCCGGTTGAGCCGTCCGATCGCGTCGGGCCAGCCCGTCGTATGCAACGCGCACACGACCACCGGCACGTCCGCTCGATGCGCGGCGAGCCGCCCCCAGAACATCTTGTCGCCGGCGCCGACGGTCACGACGGCGTCGATGCGTTGTTCGAGAAACAAGTTCGCCAGGCGGCGGACCACGCCCAAGTCATACTTGTAATTGATCAGGTCGTGGAATGCTGGGATCTCGCGAGCCAAGACTTCGCCCAGCGGGCCGAGCGATTTTAAGCAACAGAGCGACGGCACGAACCGCTCGCGATTGAGCCGGCGAATTAAATTGACCAACAGCGTTTCGGCTCCGCCTACCGGCATCGATGTGATCAGAAACATCACGCGCAACGGGCCACGGTCATCGGGCGGAGTCAAGTTTCGATCGCGAACTTCCATCGCCAAGGTTCCTCTGTTGATTCCTGATTGTTCCGGAGCCTGCGGTCTCTACATAACGTCGGCCATGCCGCCGGCCGGATGTCGGCGCCGCCCTGGCAGCTTTTGCAGCCCGTGAACCGCGGCTTCGATGAGCTGCTGCTTTTCCTCGATGATCAGCACGCGATTGCTGGTGACGATCAAAATTGAAATAGCCGCCAACGAGCCCAACGAGATCCACGGTCCCAAGCCCAGGGCGGCCGGAGCGAGCGACAAAATCCAGGTGCCCGAGTCAACGTGCATCCCATTAGCCTGACTGAACACGTACACCAAAATCAGTGCCGCCAAGTTGGCCAGCGTCGTGGCCCACACCGCTCCTTCCAAGCCGAAGCGGGGCAGCAGCAGCAAATTGACGCCGATGTTCAACAACAAACCGGCCAATAGCGCAAAACTGCTGAGGCCCGGCCGCTCGGCACACCACAAATAATTTTGGGCGACCGCGATCGTGCCGAACCAGGTGCAATAGGCCAGCGTCCAGGGAAGCACGACTAGCCCTCCCTGAAATTTGTTTTGAAACGCGATTTCGAACAACAACGGCGCGACGAACAATACCGCGATCGAGCCGGCGAACGAGCAATACAGCAGTAGCTTGAGCACCTTATTGAGCCGGCGGACCACGACTTCGCGACGCCCCAGTTCCCAATCGAAGCTCAAATGCGGGGTGATCATCGAGCCCAACAGGCCCGCGATGCTCACGAACAACACCGGCACAATCCTAGAACTATGATAATAACCGACTTGCCGCAGCGCTTCGGTCACTTCCATGCCGCTATGGTGGACGATCATGTACCGATCGATCAGGTCGAACAAATTGCCCAGCAGATTCGTGACCCACATCCACATGGCAAATGGCACCAGCTTGGTCCAAAACGCGGAGTGGGAAACAGGCTGCGGAGTCGAACTTTCGGCCGCGGTCAAACTCCGCAGCCAGGTAGCCGCTCCGATTGCCGAAAGCATCGTGGCCAGGCCATAAGCAATGACCACGCTGGCGGCGCCCGAGGGCCAGACCCACAACAGGCTCAGGCTCAGCACCGCGAAACCGAGGCTCTGAAAAAATTGCAGCGCCGTTACGATGCGGTACATCCTGACTGCGATAAACAGGGAATTAAGAAAATTGTGCAGAATGATCGTCGCCAGACACATCGCCAACCAAACGACCAGATTTGCCTCGTCGGCAGACCCAAAAATCAGCTCCGAAAACCATCTTCGCTGAATGACGATCACCAGCGTTGCAACCACGCACATCAGCCCGCTGACCAGCGTGGTGCGCTTGAGAAAAGTATGGAACTGCCCGCGCTGGCGAAAATACTCGACGTACCGCCCAAACGAGCCCGGCAATCCCAGCACGGTGACCGGAGCCGCCAAATTCAAAAACCCGAAGGCAACGTCCCACTGTCCGATCTGTTCCGGTTCCAGCCAGCGACAGAACATGATCCCTCGTCCAAAACCGATCACGCGCTGGGCCAGGGTCATCAGCAGCAGAATCAAGACGCTCGCTGCCAGCGTTTCGGCGCGCGGGCGAACCGGCTCGATTTTTTCCGCGGCGGGTTCGTCCAGCAACGTGCTCACGCGGAAACTCCCGAGGATGGGGCGAATGGTTGGCATTGATACTCGTAGCGCCGTACCGACCGCAGCTTGCGAGGGTCAACCGTGGTCCAGTTCTTCAAACGAATCAGGTCACCGTTCGCGGGAATCCGCTGCAAATGGAAAGGGTCGTCACCGGGAAAGTTGTAACCGCCATAGGCCGAGCAGACGCCGTCGTAACCGGCACTCTGCGCAAGCTGAAACGCCGCCGGGCTGAGATTGACATGCTGGCCGTAGGGAAACGAGAAATAACGAATGGGCGTGCCGGTCAATTCTTGCAGTTCGTGTCGCGCCCCTGCCAGTTCTTCGACCAGCCGGTCCGGATCGGTGGTGGGGCCCAGATCCGCGTGGGTACGGGTATGAGCCGCGATGTCGATGCCCGCTAACGCCAGTTCTTGGATCTGTTGGGGCGTATTCGGCGCCAGAGGGCGTTTGTTGGCAACGTCATGCGAAAACGGCACGCCGTCGATCACGAATTGCGACGAGACGAAGTAGGTGCAGGGGATTTTTTCCGCGATCAACAATGGCAGGGCACGGCGACAATTGTCGGCATAGCCGTCGTCGAAAGTAATGGCCACGCAGGGCCGGTCATTGTGGCCGACGCGCACCCGATGTTGCGCCTCGGACAATGAGACGAGTTCGAAGTTCCCCTTGAGCCAGCGAATTTGCTTCTCGAACGTGAAATTCGAGGTGGTCCAGGCGTTTGCCCGGTCGTCAGAAATGCGGTGGTAAAACAACACCATCACCGGTGAGCGGCCCCGGGTCCGCAGTTGCGCATTGCGCCAAGCACGCTGCGGATAGGAACCGTAGTAATAGCAGTTCAAAAGCAGCGGTTTCCAAAACGACATTCGAACTACCCTTTGGCTCGCGGTAAAAGTTGCTTTGCCCAGCCTTTGAACGTCTCGCTTCCATACCAGGTGGCATACCGTACGCGGGCCGATGCCTGGCGGCCGAAGATTCGCAGATGCACCAGCGGCCGGGCCGTGGCTTTCCAGGACGTCTTATAAGACTCGTCGCCGCGCAGAAAATCGTAGCTCGCGTATCCCTCTTCGATCGCCCAATGAATGGAGGTAGCAAGGCTGAGCCAACCCGGACTCTCATGGGCCAACTTGGGCTCGAAGCCCCCTTGGTAGTAGTACACGGTCTGGCCGCCGACAAAACTGTATTGCGCCGAAAGCGGACGCCCGTCCAATTCGATCCAGAACAAATGCAATTGTCCCGTGGCCAAGAAACGGCTGACCATTTCGCGGTGAAACTCGGTGAATCGCGGCGAAGCAAAGCACCCGGCCTGCGATAAGCTGCGCCGCCGCTTTTGGTGCAAATCGATCAGGATTTCGAACCCGCGTTGTAATTCGGACGCGGTCTTGACGTGGTGAATGACGGCCCGCCCGTTTTCAATGGCGCGCCGCACGAGCGTGCGCGTGCGTATGCGACGCGACTTCGAAAGCGTCACCAAGAACTGGTCCCAACTGGCAGTTAGCGTCGTGCGCCAGCAATTCAAGTCTGTTTGTCGGTTGACAATGCGTCCGTGCTGGGACAACCGCTGGCCGAGGTGGCCGATGGCCGCATCCGTCTCTTCGACCCCGCTTAGGTCCAACAAATGCCACTCGTGCGCTGCTGCGGTGGCAAGCCAATCGGCAATGGCGTGGGCAACTTGTTCCTCGAAGCCCACGCGGCACAGCAACGTGAGATAGTCGGAAGCGACTTCTCCGGATCCCAGAAAGCGCACCACGCGTCCCCGGCGCGGCGAGAAACTGACGTACCAAGGCGCAATGCCCACCAGATGGTTGTTTTCGTCCGTCACCAGCAGCGTGAACAGTTCGCTCCGCGAGTCTCGATAATGTCGCCACCAGTTGTGCATCCAATCCCAGCTGCGGAACGGGACATCAGCGGCCAATTGGTTCCACGGTGCCACGAGACTTGCGAATTCCGCTTCACTGCGCACCGCGGCAACTCGCAACGAAGTGGCTTCAGTAGGTAGGGTCGATAACATCGTTTCGTTTACCAGGCCGTCGCGAATGAAAGGCACTTCGGGCCGTTATGCTACCTCGTTCTTCGGGAGCGGGAATCGCACCAGACCATTTGCGTTGCTGTTTGGAAACTGAGGACTCCCGACAATTTCAAGCTCTGCTTGAGCCAGTTTTTTACGTTTCCCCGCGCCAGCCACAAATTGTGTTGCAATCGGGCTCCGGGCGCGTTCGAGACGACGCGGATATCCTGCGTCGGACGAGGCTCCGCACGCCAATGGGCTTTGTATTCTTCGTCGCCGCGTAAAAAATCAAATGCTCGCCGGCCTTCGGCAATCGCTCGCTTGAGCATGGCCAAGGTGATCAGGCGGCCAGGCGCGAGCGAGAGCGCCGCGGGTTCAATTCCCGATTGGTAGGCGTAGACCACGCCAGGCCCCAATACCTGATATTCCGCGGCCACGGCACGGCCATCGACTTCCAGCCAGACCAGTCGCAAGTTTCCGGTATGCAGTAACCGGCGGGACGTTGCAACGTGAAACACGGCAAACCGCGGCGAGGCAAAGCATCCCGGATCCCCCAGACTCTCACGGCGCCGCCGGTGTAACCAGGTCAGCATTTCCCAGCCGCGGTCCAGCTCCGCTTCGCTTCGCGCCTCGTGAAGCTGGGCACGCCCAGTGTCAAAATACTTTCGTTCCAACCGGCGGATTTGTTTGCGATGCGATTTGGACAACATGGCAAGATAGTCGTCCCACTCCGACGGCAAATTGACGCGCCAGCAGCTCGAGCGATTGCGGCGGTGCACCAGCTTTCCGCGGGCGGCCAAATGTTCCACCAGCCGGTTCACGGTTTTGTCAGTGCGATCGACGCCGCCCAGTTCCAGCAAATCCCAACCCGGCCGTCCATTGGCCGATCCGTCGTGCGCCAAGCAGAGCCAATCCGCTAGCGCACCCGTGACTTCCTCGTCATAACCGTCCCGGCACAAGATTGTAAGGTAGTCGGAACAAACTTCGCCCGACCCCAAAAACCGAATCACCTTGCGACGCGATCCCCAGCGTTCCAGATACCAGGGGGCCAGTCCGACGAGTTCATCGCGGTGATCGCAGACTGTCAGCGTGAATAGTTCTCTTCCCGGTTCCGCGCCGTAAGCGCGCCACCAACTCTCGAGCCATTCCCAACTGCGAAACGGCACGCCGCCGGCCAAGGCGTTCCACGCTCCGTCGAGCGCCGCCAATTGCTCGGCGGTCGCAAGCCGGTCAACGCGAATACGGAGCTTGCTCGTCATGTCGTTATCCGTCCGCATGCAAATCGCCGCCGATCCCGTTCTCAAAACAGCGCCAGCGCATCCGGCCGGCGACTGACCCGGTCGGCACAAACCGCTTTGAATCGGGCAATGCAACTCTCGGTCACGCACGCCCAGATGCAAGCTCGATTTTTCGAGCCGCTGGGAGATGTTCCATTGCAGCGCTGCCGTGGAAAAACAACAGGCCGTTGCCAAAACGCAACCTGTACCATCCCACTGGTTCGTGCGCCGGGGGGCCGCGCGAGCGCGATTTCGGCCGTGTAAGTGCCTGTCGCAGATCGTCTTCCGTAACGCGAGTATCGCGGAAAATGGCGTCCAGGTCAGTCTTGGGCATTGGGTTTGCAAAGTCTCGGTCGCAGAAATCTCATCCCTCGGTCTTCAACAGGTAGTGGATCATGGCTCAAGCAAACATCCAGCTCGGCGACGTGCTACGAACGATCACGGGACATCCTCGGCGGCTGATCGTGCCGGTGGTCCTCTTTACGCTGGGTGCGCTGGTCTACGCCCTCGTGCGGCCCACCGCCTGGGAAGCGGCCCAAGCGTTGGTGGTGCGAGACGAGGCGGGCGACCGGCTCAGCCGGCCCGGCAAGTTCGCGCACCTCGACGAAATGAAAACTTCGCAGGAAACCGTTTTGGAACTCGCCAAGAATCGTTCGGTGCTCTCACGTGCTCTGGCCGAAGTTGGACCGCCGGAGGATCACCGGATCTCGACCAACTGGCCAACCGAAAAGGACGTGGAAGCCTTGCAACGCAACGTGAAGGTCACTCCACCCAAGGGCGCCGAATTCGGCAAGACGGAAGTGTTCTATCTCAAGGTGCAGGCCGAAAGCCAACCACGGGCCGTGGCCTTGGCGTTGGCCATTTGCCGGCAGTTGCAAGCTCAACTGGGAGAGCTGCGCGAAGCGAAAGCCCGCAGCACAATCGAAGAACTCACCCAAACGGTGCGCCTTGCGCAAGAAGACCTGACCAGCGCCACGCGTGCGCTCGGCGAAATGGAGCAGCATGTCGGCACCGACCTGGCCGAATTGCGGATCCTCAACGAATCTCCCTCGGGCGACAGTCATCTGCGGCGTATTGCCACGGACCTGGAACGAGAACTGCGAACTCTTTATGCCGCCCAAAGCGAGAACGAAGAGTTCCTTAAGCTGTTGAACGCCGCACAAGTCGACCCCGGCAAGCTGCTTGCCAGCACGAGCGTGCTGTTGAAGTCGCAGCCCGCTTTGGGCCGCCTCAAGGACGGTTTGGTGGACGCGCAATTGCGAACCGGCCAACTGTTGGGCACGATGTCGGAAGACCACCCCTTGGTGCAGTCGGGCCGCGCTGCCGAGCAGGCGATTCGCCAGCAATTGCACGACGAGTTGAGCGTGGCGATCAAGGGCGTCGAACTCGACCTGCGCGTAAATGCCGACCGCATTCGTGGACTGGAAGAACAAAACATCTCGGTTCAGGACCGACTCGGCCGGCTTGCTGCCGTGCGGGCCGAGTATGCCAACCTGGTCACCGAAACCAAAAACCGCGGCGAGTCTCTCAAGGCCGTCGAACACGAATTGTCCGAAGCCCGAGCCAGCCAGGCCGTCGCTCGAACCGCCAGCCTAATCAGCCGGATCGACAGCCCCGACGCTGGCACTCGTCCGGTTGGTCCCGTGTGGGGCGTGATCGTGCTGGTCGGCTTCGGCGGTGGCCTGCTGATCGCTGTGACGATCGTATTTCTCACAGTTGGTCCGGAGACAGACTCCAGCGGCCAGGCACGCGGCTCGTCACCGTTCACGCAATCGCACATGGCCGAGCGTGCCACGGGCCTGAACCTCAAGCCGTCGCTCGATCACATCGCTGGCAGCCGGCTCTAATTCGCCTGGCCAGTTTTTCCGTATCCGTCGAGCGCGGCATCGCGTTGAGTTGCACACGCGTATCACGAGATCTTTCGAATGTCCGACATCAATGCGACACCCCAGTCCAAGAGCTTGAATTTCCCGGCTGCAAGGGCCCGCAAGAGTTCGTCGTCCATCGAGAGGGAACGAGCTCATATCCGCCCGATCGAGCGACCGTCGGTTTCGCTGGCCCTGGATAAGCTTCGACAAGGCCAAAAATTTGTAGCGCCGTTGGGCAATCGAAGCAGCGAATATCTCGCCGCCAAACGCTTGCTCGACATCGTAGGCGCGTTGGCGTCGATCGCGCTGTTTGGGCCTATCATGCTGGCCACGCTCGTGGCTCTGACGGTGACCACGAAAGGGCGACCGTTGTTTTTCCAAGAGCGGGTCGGTTTTTGCGGCCGGCGGTTCTGGATGATCAAGTTTCGCACGATGCGATTGGACGCCGATCGATTTCAACACGTCGTGGCCAACGAGAAAGACGGCCCCATTTTCAAAAACCGCCGCGATCCGCGCATCACGCGAATCGGCCGATTCTTGCGCAGCACGAGCATCGACGAACTGCCACAGTTGTTCAACGTGCTTTTGGGCAGTATGTCCCTCGTCGGTCCCCGGCCACCGGTGGCCCAAGAGGTGGCCCAATACGAGCCCTGGCAGCGCAGGCGTTTGGCCGTCAAGCCAGGGCTGACCTGTTTGTGGCAGGTCAGCGGCCGCAGCGAAATTCAGTTCGAACATTGGGTCCGCATGGACTTGTGGTACTTGCAAAACCAGAGCTTCTCGACCGACCTAAAATTGCTGGCCCGCACTCCGGCCAGCGTCATCAGCGGGCGCGGGGCGTACTAAGGCATACTAACAACACCGGTGCGTGTGTTGGCCGCTGCGGTCTTTAGCGATCGTAAAGCCGCCGGCTGGCGCGGTCGATTCACGAGTGCGAGGAAACGGGTGAAGTTGCCACCCTCGGCCCCGCACGAACGCGGGTTGTGATCTATTCTTTAAAGCCCGCCCGGCTTGCGAGGATCCGCCGTCATGCCGTCTTCAACTTTCGAACCCGACACGCTGTTTGCAGAGGATGAGTTGGAACGCGTTCCCCAGGGCCGCCCGATCGCGCCCGTTCGCGTGCTGCAGGTCATCCCTGGCGAGCATTATTCCGGCGCCGAACGCGTGCAGGATCTGCTGGCTTCGAATTTGGCGGAGTTTGGATTCGAAGTGGGCTTCGCGTGCTTGAAGCCGGGGCGATTCGACCAAATGAGGCAGGCCAAGCGGGCGCCCTTGGTCAAGTTGCGGATGAAATCGCGTTTTGATCTGTTCACCGCCTGGCGTTTGGCGCGGCTGATCGTGGACCAGCGGTATGCCCTGGTGCATACGTATACGCCGCGAGGTGCGTTGGTGGGCCGATTGGCTTGTATTTTGGCCGGTGTGCCACAAGTGCATCACGTGCAAAGCCCCACCACCAGCGACTCGACGCGCGTGCGGCGGGATCGGTTTAACGCTCTGGTGGAACGCTTGAGCCTGGCTGGGGTTTCTGGCGTGATCGCGGCATCCCACAGCCTGGCCGATTACGCGCGAAATCAAGGTATCGCGCCGGCGCGGATCAGCGTTGTGCACAACGGCGTCCCGGCCCGCGGACCGCTCGTGGATCGACGGCCGCCCGGGCAAATCTGGACCTTGGGCGTCGTTGCCCTGTTTCGCCCGCGGAAAGGTTTGGAGGTGCTGCTGGAATCTCTGGCTGTGCTGCGCTGCCAAGGCATCAGCGTGAAGCTACGAGCCGTGGGCGCATTCGAAACTGTCGCTTACGAGCGGAAAATCAAAGAAAAAGTTGCGCGACTGAAGATCGCCGATCTCATCCAGTGGGTCGGCTTCACTCAAGACGTGCCCAGCGAACTGGCGCAAATGGATTTGTTCGTGTTACCCAGCCTGTTCGGCGAGGGACTGCCGCTGGTCATCCTCGAAGCCATGGCGGCAGGTGTTCCGGTTGTCGGGACGCGGATCGAGGGCGTGCCGGAAGCCGTTCGCGATGGGCAGGACGGACTGATCGCCGCGCCCAATGATCCGCAGGACCTGGCTCGCGCCATCGCCCGCTTCGTGCGCGGAGAGGCCGACTGGTCGCGGCTGCGAGCTAGCGCGCATCGGCGTCAGGCCGAGTGTTTCTCCGCCCGCAGCATGGCACTAGGCATCGCCGGCGTTTATCAGCAGGTGCTCGGTCGAACAGTGTGATTCACGGTTCGCCGCGAGCAAAAAGAGCTGCCGATGTATGACGAAAAGCGACCGGACAAAACCTAATGGTCGGTGCGACGCTAAGCCGCACGCGGCCCTTGAAATGCCGCTTGCAAGAGCCGCGGTTGTGGTTTGCCCGTTTGTTCTAAATTCTTACCCGGCAAGTCATTCTGCGGGTCATCCACTTGGGGGAATACTTTCATGGTAGAGCTGCAAACGATTGACGAACCGTTTATGTCGGGCGTCAATGTCGAAGCGGAAGTGGAGAGCGACTCTCCGCGCCGCGTATCAATTCTCGGAGTCCACATTACCGACGTCACAAAGCGTACTGCCATGGCGCTCATGGAGCGTCCCTTGCGGGCGGCCCGTGGCGAGTGCCACGCGTTCTACATCGTCAATGCGCACACCTTGAACCTCGCCGCCGATGACCCCCACTACCGCGACGTTCTCAACCAGGCCGATTTCGTGTTCAACGATGGAACGGGGGTCCGCTGGGCGGCGCGGCAACGGGGGATCGAGCTGCGCAACAACCTCAACGGTACCGACCTGATTCCCGAGTTTCTCGCCGCAACCGGCGGTCGAGGGTACCGCTACTTCATGCTGGGCGCTACTCGGGACACGATTCGCGACGCCGCCATCTTCGCTCGGCAGCGGTTCAGTGGTTGGACACTAGCCGGATTCCACCACGGCTACGTGCATGACGAGGGGGGGGACGCGGTCATCGATCAAATCAATGCAGCCGGCGCTGACCTGCTATTGGTCGGCATGGGGAATCCGATCCAAGAACGCTGGATTCACGAGCACCGCTCACGATTGCATATCTCCTTGGCAGTTGGCGTTGGCGGAATGTTCGATCACTGGGCTGGCAATCTCGAACGCGCACCCGTTTGGGTCCGTCGGGCGGGATGCGAGTGGCTGCACCTGCTGATCCAGCAGCCTTTCAAGTGGCGCCGCTATCTTCTGGGCAATCCAAGATTCCTGTACCGAATGACCAGCGCATTGAAGGAGGATCTGGCCCAAATGAACACCTGAAATGGGCTGCCGGCTGACGCAAATTGGCTGACTCCGCTACAATCGCCTGGTGAGCGCGATAATGTTCTCCCCAACTTTACCAGAGATTCGTGGTGCCGGCCAAAAACCTGATTTGCGTCGTCGTCGATCGTCTGCACTCGGGCATGGTCGGCGCGTATGGGAATAGTTGGATCCACACCGGGCAATTCGATCGCCTGGCCAGCGAATCGTTCCTGTTCGATCAGGCCTTGATCGACAGTCCACAGCTCGACCAGCTCTATCGCAGCTTTTGGCTTGGCCTGCATACGGCCGCCCAAACGGCGCGAGCCGCGAGCGGATCAAGCTTCCCCCACCTGGTCCGCGCGGGCGGTTGGCACACCGCTTTGATCACGGACGAGCGTGAGGTGACCCAATATCCCTTGGCCGGCGATTTCGCGGAGCACGTGTTTGTTCAACCACAGGGGGAAGATCAAATTGCCGAAGAAATATCCCAGACGCAACTCGGAGAGCTTTTCGGCGCGGCCACCCAGTGGTTGCAAACTCCCCGACAGCCGTTTTGTTTATGGTTGCACGCGCGCGCCATGGCCGGTGCTTGGGACGCTCCTTGGGAATTTCGCAATCAATATGCCGACGAGGAAGATCCGCAGCCGCCCGATTTTGCCAGCGTGCCCAACCTTTGGCTGAGCGACAAATATGATCCCGATGAACTGCTGGGTGTTACACATGCCTATGCCGGACAGGTCACGCTATTGGACGTCTGCCTCGGTGCGCTTTTGGATCAGTTGCAACAAACCCGTTTGGACGGGAATACGCTTTTGACGTTGATCTCGGCACGCGGCTTTCCGCTGGGCGAGCATCGTCGCATTGGAGCTTGCGACGAGGCGCTCTACAACGAAACCGTCCAAATTCCCTGGTTGATGCGGTTCCCCGACGGTTCGGGAAAATTGGCCCGGAGCCAGGCCCTGGTTCAGCCGGCCGATTTGCCGGGAACGCTGTTGCATTGGCTCGATTTGGATCGAAGCCAGTTCGGCACGCCCCACGCTGGCAGCTTGCTGGGAATCATTCGCGGCGATGTGGAAGCGATTCGAGATCGCGCTAGAATGGTTTCTCGGCACGAGCAGGCTCTTCAGACGCCGGCCTGGCTGTTGCGGCAACCCGTCACCGGAGCCGCGGAACTATACGCCAAACCCAGCGATCGCTGGGAGGTCAACGAAGTCGCCAATCGCCTGCCGGACGTGGTCGCTGGTTTGCAAGCCGCTTTGACGGAAATCGAGCGAACCGGCGGCGAGAATCGACTGCCACCACTGGCCGAGACGCTGGT
>JACQFF010000190.1 GCA_016200205.1 Planctomycetia bacterium | reverse complement strand
CTTGTTCGCTTTGCCCGGTGGCTTCGCCGGCCAAGCGGATCGCCGAAGCGATGACGTGCCGTTTGTCGCCCTCGGGATTGAACGGCAGTTTGTCAGCTTGCGCGTCTTGCAAGGCGGCTTCTTTTGCCGTGCGTGGTGGATTCGGCTCCATCTCGAAAAACTCCTCTTGGGGTGAGATTTAAGTCCATGAAAAAAGCCCGTCGCCGAAGCGCGCTTGTAAAAACGCGCCCCAGTGACGGGCTCTTTGGATACCTGGCTTCTTGGCTCAGGCCCCACTTGATACCCGCAGGCTAAAGCCCAACGATTCTGAACGCAAAGTATTCTTGACGATGCCAACTCGCGCCGATCGAGCGTGGAAACAAGCTTACCGACCCGGCGGGCAATAGTAAGTACCAGTTTTTGGCCACCTTGCGAACAGGATGCTTGTAAAACCACGAAGTTTTGGCGTGGCGAGCCGCGCGCAAACTAAAGCCCAGGGAGTTTGTGGCTCCCTAGGCTTCGTCTCAACCAACCGTGTAACGTGTCGTTTTACCGGACTGCTTCGTTGAGCATTTTGGTATTGGGCACGCTACGGCGATTCAACAGGCCGTCTTCGTCGGTTTCGATGATCGTGGCCACGGGGCCGACTTCACGAACCGTGCCTTCCATGTTGCCGAGCGTAATATGATCGCCGGTGTGCAGGCGTTGGCGAACGTAGTATCCGGCCAGAATGCCCGCCATCACGTCGCGGCCGCCCAGGCCGAACGACAGGGCAAAGCCCGCCGCCACGGCACCGAAGGCGATCAGGATCAACTGTTCGAGCAGTGCGAACTGCACGCCCAGTCGCTCGAAGGCGGCGATGAAGGTCAACAGCGCGAACACGTAGTAGCAGCCGTTGGCCAGGTACTCGGCATACGACAAGCCGACGCGGTCGGCGCTGGTGGCAACCACGCCTCGCAGGAACGTGGCGAGCAGTAAGCCGATGACGATGACCACCGTGGCGACCAGCAAGTTGGGAATGTAATTGACGACAACCTGCATTCCGTCGCTAACCGCTTTCATGCCGAGGATGTTGAAGCCGGCCATCAAGAACACGCACATCAACAGCCAGAACACGATCGTGCCGATGATCGCCGGCACATTGCGTTGCAGGCCCATGTGGTGCATGGAGTCGGCCAGGCCGCTCTGATCGGCCGCGTTTTGCAAACCAACTTTTTCCGACAAGGTCGTGATTGTCTTGGCCACGAACTTGGCCACGACATATCCGATCACCACGACCACCACCATGGCCACGATTTTCGGCGCGATGCCAATGGTCTGTTGCCAGGCGCTCGCGAAGCTGTCGCGCACGGCATCCCACGAGTTGTTGAACGTGGTGGTCACCGTTTCGGTGGCCTGTTCGGCGACAGTCGTGGTGACGTTTTCCGCTGCAAGTAAAAGGTTCATGGTACTGTTCCTTTAGAGAAGAGAAGTGAGTTTATTGCGTCCGGCACCGTGTCGGACGCGTCATGTTCGGGAGTTCTTCAAGTCACTCGCGTATGGTTTAAGCCGCGATCAACGGCGTTTGTATTTGGTGCTTTTTTCATATCGTCCGGTGAGCGTGAAGGCGATCAATCCCACCAAAGCCCGGGCGAAGTGCAAAAAAGCCCAGGGCAGCCCGCACAGGATCAGGTCGACGACCTGCGTTTCGATCAACCTGCGGTTGACGCGATCGTGCAGTTGCGTGTCGAACTGGGCCGGCGGGGGCGGCACTTCGGACTCGGCAAGTCGTTCGAAAAGGTTGCTGGCCATGGCTGCGATCCATCAGGGTCAGGAGGTTTGGTCGGGAAATCGTTTTTGCAGTTTTTCGCGGGCTCGCGAGAGTCGCATTTTGCAGGCGCTCACCGAGAGCTCGAAAATTGCCGCCAATTCTTCGTAGTCGTAGTTTTCGGCATACTTGAGGATCAGCATGGCCCGATCCTCTTCGTCCAATATTTCCAGCATGTGCATGAGGTCCAGCGACAGGCCGGCCGTGTTGGGTTCTCGGCTGGGTTGTTGTTGTTCCCATTGTTCATCGCTGGTGGTGTCTTCGTGTCGTTGTCGGCGTCCGCGCGAGCGTCGCAAAGTCAGACAAGTTCGGACCGCGATCGCATGCACCCAAGTGGCATATTTGGAGCGGCCGGCGAATTTGGTCCGGTTGAGGAACAACCGCACGAAGACCTCTTGGGCCGCGTCGTTGGCGTCTTGCTCGTTATTGAGCAGGCGGTAGCAGATTCGCCACACGCGCTGGCGGAATCGCTCCACCAGTGCCACGAACGCTGGTCCATCCGAGCCCTCGCGGGCAGCCTCGGCGGCCAATTGCTCGTCGGTTTGTTCGGTGACTTCCATCGTCAGCTCCCCGAAACAAGCATGGCACGCACCGGGCCACTTCCGTGTGCCCTCCGCTAACTTGGATGCCGGAGGGCCGCGGCCGCGTCACAAAAACCCGCAGTGGGGCAGTTCCCGTTGCGTGCCGTAAAGTGCTGAAATTACGGGCTTTTCCGCGAGTGCCGATTAAATCGGACCACACCCTTATTTTACGGTCAAGACCGGTTGCGGGGTCGGGCGGACGGGGGGCCCGCGGGTGCTAGTGCTTGACGGAGAAACAGATGCGCCGCAATCGCCCCGATCGAGCGCTATCGTGGACACCGCCGCCACAGCTTCTTTTTCGGAAATCGGCTGAATTAGCCTGCGGCGACAATCTCAGTAGGCGTTGCGGTCCTGATGCCAGGGAAACGTCGAAAATCGTCCGGGTTCAACGTCAACAGATCGGTAATTGCATGCGACTGCATAATGGCAACGACATGCGCGTCATGCACTTGAGCGCCCATGACTCGATACTGCTGAACCAACTGTGTCCAAATGGACAGGGTTGCATTTGTCTCGGGAACAATGCGCAACAATCGCTGGAACAATTGCAGCCAACGAGCCGTGCGTTCGACGGAGCGTCCATAGCCTCCGCGCGACGTCGAGGGCCGCGTGGAGACATTCCAAAACTCCCGCAAATTTTGCGTAGAAGTGACCAGGACGTCGCCGCGAGAGAGCAACTCGCTAACTGCTGAAAGGATTTCAGGGCGTGCACCGTTCGGCCGGTGGATCGCGCGGAGCAAAATTCCCGTATCAACCAGGTAAATCATCTAGTCGTGATCAGCGTAAATGTCGGCGCGCGAAAAATCCGCTGGTAGAGAGGGCATTTCCTCGTCGGAGGCAAGTGAATCCCAAAGTTGAAGGAACTCGGCGTTGCTGAGTTCTGACGGAGCGGAAACCGCCGAATCGCGCGTTACAAGCGCGCGGAGAAATTCTTCCGGCGAGGCGAAGCCCATAGCTACGGCCTGCTCGGCGATCAGCCGTTCAAGATCCGGCGAAATCGACAAGTCCATCGTAAACATCCTCTAATGCCTATTGCAATTATACCACGCGCCAACGACGGGGTCGATGTGCATGTTTGCGGTTCTCTTTATTGAAGTTTGCGGGCGGCCCGAAGTCCGGTCAATGTCCAAGTAAAAATGCGAACGGTGAATAGCACGCCGGAGATCGTCCCAATGCCGAGGCCTGCGCGCATCCACTGCGAATACCATCCGAACACCGCCATTCTGGGCCCGTCGAGGTCGGCTCCGAGCAAACGGAAAAGGTGCCCTGAATCCAAAAGGGCGAGTTCCCAGCGCATGAAAATCGCCACGCCCACTCCGAATGCTAGGCTTGCCCAAAAAAGGTCTTGCAATGAAAACTTTCGCGCGCGAAATAACCGGTCTATCGTGCAGCAGACAGTTGCCGTGGCCATAACGAGAATGACGGCGGCTGCAATGTCCAGCGAAAGTGCGGGATAGGAAAAGAATCGGTTGTACTTCTCGACAGGAAACTGAGGGAGATTTGGCGCACCCGGTTGAGGCGTCGAGGTCTGGTCGCTACGGAAAACAATAGGCCAGCCGGTTGCGGTTGTGGAATGGTCGTAAAATCCGTGGCTAGCCCCGACTAGAAACACCGGCTTCGAATTAGCGACGACCACCGCAAGCGTGACCCACAACGTGGTCGCAAGCCATACTAGGCTGATCGCTTTTGAATACAGGCGCACAACTTCACGCTACCACTTCAGCCCGAACTTCTCGCCGCCCGCGGGGCCGCCGATGCCGCCTTTTAGTGGCTCTTTGCGTTTCTTTGGCGGCTCGGCGGCCGCTGCGGATTCGGCGGGTTCTTCTTCCGGCTTTTCGGCTGGCGCCGATTTGGTCTCTAGCGCCTTGAGCGACAGGCTGATCCGCTGCTGCTCGGCATCGACCGAAAGCACCATGACCTCGACTTCTTGGCCTTCGGCCAGGACATCCGAAACGCGAAATACGCGCTTGTGCGACAGCTCGGAGATGTGAATCAAACCTTCCACGCCCGGGGCCAGGCGGACAAACGCGCCAAACTCCATCAGCCGCGAGACGGTCCCCTTCACGCGGCTGCGCGAGGGAAAGTCGCGGGCCGCGTTGGCCCAGGGGCTTTCCGACAGATCGCGAAAGGCCAGGCCGATCTTGCCGGTTTGGGGATCGATCTTTTGGATTTTGACTTTCACCTTCTGACCGACCTCCAGCGCCTCGCTGGCATGCTTGATGCGGTCCCAACTCAGTTGACTGATGTGAATCAGGCCGTCGACGCCGCCCAAGTCGACAAAGGCGCCAAAACTTTGCAAGCTGCGAACCGTCCCTTCGCGCACCTGGCCGACTTCGAGCTCGGCCATCAGGGCTTCTTTCGCCTCGGCCTTTTCTCGTTCCAGCATCGCGCGGCGGCTGAGCACGAGGTTGCGCTTTTCCGGATTGGCTTCGATAATCACGCAGGCAAATTTCTGATCGACGAATTGGGCTAAATCTTCGACGCGATAGATCGAGACCTGGCCGGCCGGGATGAATCCGCGCAGGCGATTGACTTCGCATTCCAGTCCGCCCTTGTTGTGACCGGTCACGCGGGCTTCGACCACCATTCCTTCGGCCACTTCCGACCAATCGCCGATGTCGACCGCCGCGCCGGGCAGCACCAATTCATAAAAGCCTTCGGCAGGATTGAAGCGGCTAACCATCACGTCGAGCACCGCGCCGGGCTCGGGTGGAGTCTCGAAATTTTTCAAAGGCAGCAGACCTTGCTGCCGGCCGCCGATTTCGACAAACACATTGTCGCGGTGGATCGAGATCACTTTGCCCTTGTGCCGCGATTCCGGCTCGAGCTCTGCGACAACGGTGCTGGGAGTTCCGCTGGCGATGATCTCGTCGAGCGACTCGTTGCCGAGGGCCTCCATGAATTCAAGTTCCAAGTCGGGCGACAACTGGCCGCGCGTATTGGGGGGCGGATATTTTCGCGGCTGCGGCTGTTCCTGTATCGATGCCCGCGGTTTTCTCCCACCCGACTTCTTGCCCGGCTTGGCCGATTCCGGCGCGGATGCCGGGCCGGCTTCCAAGGCCGGATCGGCAGCCTCGGCCGCCGGTGTTGCTGACATGGCTGATGATTCCGCTGGCGACGTTGGTTCGTCGTCCGCGGACGCGTGGGCCTTGGCCAATAGTGCGGCGGGCGGCGACGGCAATACCGGCTTAGGCACCGCGGCCGGCGGCTTCACGCCGTAGCGCTGCGTGCCGATGCGAATCGGCGGGCCTTTGCGGCGGCCTTCGGCCTCTTGACCGGAGGCTTCCTCCGGGTGAGCCGCCGCTTGCGAACCGGGTGCGCTTTCGGCGGAGGGACTAGCTCCGGGGTTGGACTTGAGATCGGCCGACGAAGCCGGCGCCGATGGCGCGCTATCAGAATGGCTGCTCATCAAACTGTGTGCTTCTTACAACAGACGTCTGAAAACGGATCGAGAAAAAACGCGGCAAGTAAGCGGTATATTTTAGCAGTCAGTCGTGGCGATGTACAATGCAAGGGAGAGGGTCGAGGGTCCTGTCTTGGGTGGCAGACAACGCGTTGAGACTGTCCGGGAATTCGAAACTACTAACCCGACGCGCAAGCGACGGCTGAGCCGCAATTTGCCCTGGCCCGCGCGTCGGGTTAAGGGGTGGACGCTTGACACCGCACATTTTGCATGACGACTTGCCGACCAGCCTCAACTAGTTGTCTGAGCCACCCGAGTCGCCGGTTCGTGATTGACGCATTATCGTCGCGCAAAGCGCAGGAATCGACAGCCATGCGGAACTTCAATCGACGGGCATACGGTCCGGCCGTGGCGGCGTTGCTAAAGGGCGCGAAGCTCAACGAGTTGGGGCCTGGAAACCCCGAATCTTGCCGCCGCCCTTTACTCGAAGCGCTCACGCCCGATACGATCGCGGCACCGCATGCCCTGGCGAATCGCGACATGGCACTGGCCTGCCTTTCCGGCTTATGGCTGCGGCATGATTTTCTCGACGAGTCGCATCGGATCAGTCAAGAGCTCGAAAATCCGTCGGGCAGTTACTGGCACGGAATAATGCACCGCCGCGAGCCCGATTTCACTAATGCGAAATACTGGTTCCGGCGGGTGGGAAACCATCCAGTGTTTGGCTTCTTGCAAACCGCGGCGCAAAGCTCGGCCAGCCAACGCAAGGCGGACAAGGCGGCGAAGTTCCTGATCGAACAATCCCAGTGGGACCCGCTGGCGTTTGTCGACTTGTGCGAGCTGGCCCTCGACGTTTCGCACCCGATCCACGCCTTGTGCATGAGCATCCAGCAGTGTGAGTGGGAGTTGCTATTTGATTACTGCTATCGGCAGGCGATCGATGATTGATCCGGCAGCGCTGCCCACGTTGACGCGCTTGGGCCGAAAGGTTAGTAAAGCTTAAGGGGACCGCTACTGGTTGAGGCTTGGTTTATGACGTTTCAATTCTTATGCCCACAAGGACATCTGCTGCAAGGCGAGGAAGCGCACATGGGCATGCAGTGCCAATGCCCTCAGTGCGGCATGGCCTTTATCATCCCCACTGTCGAGCGACCCAGTCAGTCGGCCGCCGAAGACTTGATCGCCCCTTCGCAGGCGCCGCAAGTCAATCTCGAACCGGTTTCGCAGTTCGACCCCGCGGCGGAAATCGGCGCCAAGCATCAACCGCCGCCCGACGAAGCGAAGGCGAACTTGGACTTCAGTGAATTCGCGGTCAGCGAGCTCGGCGCCGCCGCCGCCCATGAGTCGTTTCTCCACATTCCCTGCCCCAACGGCCACGAATTGGAAACGCCGTTGGACATGATCGGCGAACAAGTGCTCTGCCCTCACTGCCGTGCCAAATTTCGACTGAAACGCGAAAAGAGCATCGAGTACTTGCGCGAGCAGGAAATCATCGATCGCAGGCGGGCCCGCTTCTGGTTCCAACTGGCCATCCTGGCGGCCACCTTTGTGGGCGTCTTGCTCTTGGCAATGATCGCGATGATGTTCGTTTCCGATTAAACAGGCTCCGCGAATATCACGTGACCGACGACGACGAAACCCCCGCGCCGGAAACATTCGACGACTCGGCGGTTTCCAGCGGCTCGCCGCAAGGCATGGCGGCAATTCGTTTCAGCCGACATGCGGCCGGCGGTCGATTGTGGATCGTGTTGGCCGCCGTGATGTGGAGTTCCAGTGGGCTGTTTGCCAAAGCTCCCATCTTCGACACCTG
>JACQFF010000185.1 GCA_016200205.1 Planctomycetia bacterium | reverse complement strand
GGATGGTGCCCGCCGCAAAATCGGGACAGTCCCCGACGGCTCTCGGATAGGCTCTTAGTGGCTGGGAATTGGTTTCAGCCCCCACGCCCCAACCACCAACTGCCAATCTTGGCGCGGGGGCGGCAATATGCTAATCATCGAGCGACGGGCGACAGTTTCAAGGGCTCTTCGCGCAAAAGCACTCTTCCGCGCCAGTTAAGGATCATGGCAAAACCGGTTACTGCCCACGCGACTTTCGCCGGGCGGGACGACTACCAGTGGCTTACCAGCCCAGCCGCGGCCGAGTGGCTCGATTGGGCCGCCGCATCGAGGCAGTCGTTGACCGCCCAGGTCGAGCACCTGCGTGGTCGATGTACAAGCGAGCAGACGCATCTGGTTTTGGAGCAAATCACGCTGCGGCGCAAAGCACGGACTAAATTCGCCGCCGCAACGCGGATGTTTTTCACACCGCGCGGTCTCGAACAGGCCACCGACGAGATTGTGGCCGCTCACAAAGCCGCCCGCTTTATCGGCCGGAAAAAAATATTCGACCTGTGCTCGGGCATCGGCGGCGATCTGCTGGCCCTGGCCCAACGGGGCGAGACTGTCGGGGTCGATCGCGATCCCATCATGGCGACCATCGCGCGGGCGAACGGGCGGTTGGTCGCCGCAACGGCCGAGGCGCCGTTGGCACGCGGCGGCCCGGAAGTTTGCCTGCAAGACGTCGGCCGACTCGACCTTGCGGAATGCGCGGCCTGGCACATCGATCCCGATCGTCGCCCCAGCGGCCGGCGCACCACTCTGGTCGGTTTGCACGAACCGGGGATGGAGGTCATGGAAAAACTGCTGGCTCAGAATCCTCACGCCGCGATCAAGCTGGCGCCGGCCGCCCAATTGCTGCCGCATTGGCTCGAGCAAGCGGAAACCGAATGGATCAGTCGCGGCCGGGAGTGCCGACAACTCGTGGCCTGGTTTGGAGATTTGGCAGGCAGGCCCGGGACTCGCTCGGCGAGCGTGTTGGGTGCCAAGTCGGGCGAGTGCCGGACGGTGACGGGCAGAGCCGACCTCGAACCGCCCTTGGCCGCCGCGATTGGGCCTTATCTCTTCGAACCCGACGCGGCCGTCTTGGCGGCGAATCTCGGCGGAGCATTGGCGGTCCAATACGATTTGGCTGCCATTGCGCCGGGAGCTGCTTATTGGACCGGCAACAGAATCGTCTCCGACGCGGCGCTCGGCTGTTTCGAAGTGCGGGACGTGCTGCCGTTTCGTTTCAAGGCGCTCAAAGACTACTTGCGTGAGCGGGGAATTGGCCAGTTGGAAATCAAAAAACGGGGCGTCGACCGCGATCCGGCCGAACTGCGGCGGCAATTGAATCTCGCCGGCCCCGAATCGGCAACCCTGCTGCTGGCGCGGATCGACAAACGAATCATCGCGATCATCGCCCGGCGACTGGACTAGCCGCGTTTATTCTCGCGCATGATTCGTTTGTCGATCCGCACCAACACTTTCGGTATCGCCTGCGGGTGAGGTATTTCGAATGCGACGCGCAGAAAGTGGTGTTCAACGTCCGTTATGGCGATTATGTGGACCTGGCGGTTTGCGAATTCTTCCGCGCGCTGGGTTTTGGTGACTTGCTGATCGACGGCCCGCTGGATTACCAGTTGGTCAAACAGACGATCGAGTGGAAGTCCCCCGCCCGCGTCGACCAGGTGCTCGAGATCTCCGTGGTGGCCAAACACTTGGGCACGACTTCATTCACCCTTTCGACTGCCTTCCGCATCGCCGGCCAGGCCGACGTGATCGCGGCCACCGAAACCGTCTATGTTTTGGTCGACGCCACCACGCTCACCAAAACTCCGCCCCCTCAAGATCTACGCGATGCTCTGCATCGTGGTGCCGTGGGATTGTTTGTGGATCATGCCGACAGTGCGTCGAAACCGGCGTGAGGTCGGATTTAGTATTGGTAGCCGTTGATCCTGATTTCCGTCTCAAAGAGTTCGCCAATCCGGCTGGCCTGTTGCTGGGTGAACACCTCGCGGTAATGACGCCGATCTGTCCTCCATTCGGACTTGGCGTGGACGCCCAGGTCTCCGCCAAATGGCACGCCCAACAGCGAGAATACATGCTCCAGGCCCGCGGCCAGGTCTTCGTAGCGAAGAATATGGTCCACGATGACGCGGTTCCTGGTGTGATCCGTGTAGAGTGGATAATTTAGCGGAAGCTGTTCGCCCGACAGGTACTCGTCGAGCGAGATATCGCGGCCCGGATTATGAAAAGGCGAGTTCTTCAGCATGTAGAAATGCGACAAGGTTTTGTCCCACGGATTGCGCTCCACGCAAAACGTCAGATATTCGGACCAGACGGCCGGCAGGCGCGCGGCGACCTCGGCAGCCGGCATGTGGTTATAGAACCCGGCATGGTTTCGCGGTTTGTGCCGCTCCACGTGAGGAGCAAGGGGCGTGACGACGTCGTCCATGCCACAGTGTGCGGACAAGTAGATCTCGATACTGGTCCCCGCTGTTTTCATCGTTTTGATGAACACGAATTTATACTTGTGCGAGATGATCATAACCATCCCGTGATGCGCAAAGCGCGTTCGATCCGCGGGAAACTTGGACGTGGGTCGTTCATCCCAGGCCTGTGGATCAATGCTGCAACTTCTTGTACCGAATCCGGTGCGGCTGGTCGGCTTCGATGCCCAGGCGCTCGCGGCGCTGGGTTTCGTAGGTGTCGAAATTGCCTTCGCACCAGTGGACGTAGCTGTTGCCTTCGAAGGCCAGGATGTGGGTGGCGACGCGGTCTAAAAACCAGCGGTCGTGGCTGATCACCACCGCGCAGCCGGCGAAATTCAAAATGGCTTCTTCCAGGGACCGCAGGGTATCGACGTCCAAATCGTTGGTCGGTTCGTCGAGCAACAGCACGTTGCAGCCGCGGCGCAAGAGCTTGGACAGGTGGACGCGGTTGCGTTCGCCGCCCGAAAGGTCGCCGACTTTTTTCTGCTGGTCCTGGCCTTGAAAATTGAAGCGGGCGACGTAGGCCCGGGCGTTCATCTTGCGATTGCCCATCTCGATCGTGTCGTGGCCGCCGGAGATTTCCTCGTAGACGGTTTTTTTCGGATCGAGCGCGTCGCGATTCTGATCGACGTAGCCCAGCTCGACGGTGTCGCCGATGCGGATTTCGCCCTCGTCGGGCTGTTCCTGGCCCATGATCATGCGGAACAACGTCGTCTTGCCCACGCCGTTGGCGCCAATCACGCCCACGATGCCGCCGGGGGGCAGGCGGAAATTCAGGCTTTCGATCAGCAGTTGATCGCCATAACCCTTCGAGAGATTCTGCGCCTCGACGACCAGGTCGCCCAGATGTTTGCCCGGCGGGATTTGAATTTCCAGCTCCGCGTCGCGATCTTGCATGGCCTCGCTGGCCATCTTCTCGTAGGCGTTGATGCGGGCTTTGCTCTTGGCTTGCCGGGCTCGGGGAGCCAGGCGGATCCACTCCAGCTCGCGGTCGAGAGTCTTTTGGCGGACCGAGGCCGCCTTCTCTTCCTGCGCGAGCCGATTTTTCTTTTGCTCGAGCCAGGAGGAATAGTTGCCTTCCCAGGGAATGCCCGCACCGCGGTCGAGTTCCAATATCCAGCCCGCCACGTTGTCGAGAAAGTAGCGATCGTGCGTGACCGCGACCACCGTGCCGGGATATTCGGCCAAATGGCGTTCGAGCCAGGCCACGCTTTCGGCGTCCAAATGATTGGTCGGTTCGTCCAACAAGAGCAGGTCGGGCCGCTCGAGCAGGATTTTGCACAGCGCCACGCGGCGCCGCTCGCCGCCGGAGAGTTTTGCGACGTCGGCATCGCCCGGGGGCAGGTTCATGGCGTCCATCGCGATTTCAACCTGCCGATCGAGTTCCCAGGCGTTGTGGGCTTCGATCAGGTCCTGCACCTTGGCCTGTTCGGCCAGCAGCTTTTCCATCTCCGCTGGGCTGACGTCCTCGCCGAGCCGGGCGTTTATTTCGTCGAACCGCCGGAGGATATTGCGGGTGGGCTTGACCGCCTCTTCGACGTTGCCCCAGACATCCTTATCGGGGTTGAGCCGCGGCTCTTGCGAGAGATAGCCGGCCGTGTAGCCTCCGCTGAGCTTGGCTTCGCCTTCGAATTCGCGGTCCATTCCGGCCATGATCCGCAGCAGCGTGCTCTTGCCGGATCCGTTGCGGCCCAGGACGCCGATTTTGGCGCCTGGATAAAAGGCCAGCCAGATGTTCTTGAGCACCTCGCGCTGGCCATATTTTTTGGTGAGGTCCGAGATCTGGTAGATGTATTGCTTGCCCATGGGAGCCTTAAATTCTCTTTTCTGTCGGCGGGAGGGACCGATATTCCGGGGTCCGTCGTTGCGCGGTTCGGCACCGCAAGGCCAGGCATTTTAGCAGTAAATCGACCGCGGGACAGAGCGCGGCGATGCAGCCGGGCGCTCCGTGAGGCGGAATCTCCCCTTGGTTCTTGCAGCGTTGTACACTCAATTGACTGAACTTGCACAGCGGCTCGGGCTTTGCACAATTCGTCCCGAGGGGGAAAGCCGCCGCCGCGCCAACGGCCTGGCAAAGTAGAATGGAAGCCGGCGTTGGCAGTCCCGAATCGGGCAGTGTGCGGCAAAGTAGAATTCAGGGCTAATTCCCGCGAGACTTCATGCCTCAGACGGTCGGCAAAGTGTTTCTGGTCGGTGGTGGACCGGGCGATCCGGGGCTGATCACGCTGCGCGGCTGCCAGTGCCTCGCCGCAGCCGACGTCGTGCTCTACGACTATCTGGTCAATCCGCAAATCTTGACGCATGCGCGACCCACCGCCGAGCTGGTTTGTTTGGGACGCCACGGACGGGACCGCATCATGCCGCAATCGGAAATTGATGCCGAGTTAGTGCGGCTGGCGCGCGAGGGACGCACGGTGGTGCGGCTCAAGGGAGGCGATCCGGCCGTCTTTGCCCATGCGCACGAAGAAACAGCGGCCTTGGACGAGGCGCACGTTCCCTATGAAATCGTACCGGGCATTACCGCCGCGCTGGCGGCCGGAAGTTA
Source organism: Planctomycetia bacterium (assembly GCA_016200205.1). Taxonomy (GTDB): domain Bacteria; phylum Planctomycetota; class Planctomycetia; order Pirellulales; family PALSA-1355; genus PALSA-1355. Next base: position 7,843 of record JACQFF010000185.1, on the reverse strand, counting down.
TGCCGGAATCCCGCTTACCCAGGGCGGCACCGCCTCGGCCGTGGCGCTCGTGACCGCTCAACAGCGCGAGGGGATCGATTCGCTGGTCTTGGACTACGACGCGCTTGCGGCATTCCCCGGCACGCTGATCTTCTACATGGGCGTCACCACCGCTTCCCATTGGAGCACCGCGCTCATTTTGGCCGGCAAATCGCCCCACACGCCCGCGGCGATCGTGCGCCGCTGCTCATGGCCCGATCAAGAAACGATTCGCTGCACCTTGGGCACGATCGCTCGCGAGATCGAAATCCGCCGGCTGCGTCCTCCGGCGCTGGTGGTCGTCGGCCCGGTGGCCGCACTCACGCGCAAGCACAATTGGTTTGTGGATCGGCCGCTGTTCGGCGTTCGGGTGTTGGTGACGCGCGCTCCCCATCAAGCACAGACGTTCGCGGCGGCGCTGGCGGAATTGGGGGCCGAGGTGCTGTTGCAGCCGGCCATCGAGGTTTTGCCTCCCGACGATTGGAGCCAACTCGATCGGGCGTTGGTCCAGTTGGACCGCTACGATTGGCTCGTCTTTTCCAGCGCCAACGGCGTCCGGGCGTTGTTGGACCGGCTGCTCGAAACGCGCGACTTGCGGGCTTTGGGAAAAATAAAGTTAGCCGCAATCGGATCGGGAACCGCTGAGGCGTTGGGCCGCTATCATTTGCGCGCCGACCTCGTGCCCGACGAATTTCGGGCTGAATCGCTGGCCGAAGCCTTGCAAGGTGAAGCCGTTGGCGGACGGCGGTTTCTGTTGGCCCGCGCCAGCCGGGGCCGCGAAGTGTTGGCCGAGCAACTCTCCAAAGCGGGTGGCCGGGTCGAGCAAGTCGTTGTGTACGAAAGTCGCGATATCGTCGAACCCGATAGAGAAATCGCCAGCCGCTTGCGCGAGGGCAAGATCGATTGGATCACGGTCACCAGTTCGGCGATTGCCCGCTCGCTCGTAGCCCTCTTCGGCGCCGATTTACGGCATAGCAAGTTGGCGGCCATCAGTCCCATCACCTCGGCGACCCTGAAGGACTTGGGCTACGATGTGGCGGTCGAAGCCCGGCAATACACGATGAGTGGCCTGGTTGATGCGATTTGCGCCGCCCACTCCGGCGGCGAATGAGTGAAGTTGCAGCCGCCCGGCAGGCCTGGACCGTGATTACGAGAGGCGAATTCCCAAGCCGCAGTCCGCGAGCAGGTTACGTGCGGTGGAAGCAGGCTGGCAGAGCGGTGCAAGCAGGTTTTCGTCGAGCCGTTGGCGTCGGTTTGCCGAATCTTTGTGTAAAGGCCCCGCTTCCAACCGAGCCCACCAGGAGATCCGCCCTCATGAGCGCCAGCTTACCTCGGGCAATCCTCACCGTTTCGATTGATTTGGAACTGGACGCCAAGCGGCTGGGGCTGGCCGAACGACGGTCGTTGGAAGAGATCACCGGGCGGCTACTCAATTTGCTGGCCAAATACGATCTGGCCGCCACCTGGGCCGTGGCCGATCCGGCCGCCATCGAGCGAATCGCGGCAACAAGCGCGGCGCATGAGGTTGCGCTTTTCGGCGATTCGACGTGGGTCGGTCGCGAAGCGGGCCGCGGCCGTTTTGGACGTGAACTGACGCGGCGCGCCGTACGCGGTCGCGGCGCCGGGCTCGCGATTTCCACGCTGGTGCTCAAGAGCACCGAGCTCGACGATCATGCCGACCTGGCCATCAAGCACGGCATTACGGCGGTGCGCCATGCTGAACCTCAGTCCGACAAGTCGGCCCGCCGTTTCCTGCCGCAGTCGTTGCGGTATGGGCTGTGGAGTTTCCCCGTTTCGTGCACGTTGCCTGGCACTTGCCGCTGGTTGCCAGGCGGTGGCGGCGGTCGCAGGGCGCGCGCTCTTATCGACCAGGCGATCAAGAGGCGCGGGCTCGCTCAGTTGGCCATCGACGCGCACGAACTGGCCGCGCGCGGCTATTCAGCTTTGCACGTGCTCAAACGCGTGCTCGCTCACGCCGATTGGCGTCGTCGGCAAGGAGTGTTGGACATCGCGACAATCGGCACCACGGCCAGCAGGCTCTCTCGCCAACACCAGAGCAAACCGTCGCGCTCGATCTTGCATCCCGCGGCCTGAGCGCCTGGCTGCTAGAATTGCTCTCGATACGTATTCCAGCTCATATAGCCAAGGATGCCGGCGCAGAGCAGGAAAATGATGTCCATCATGCGGCTGGCATGGCTAAACGGAACCGATGCCGCCAAGTCCAGCCCGAACATAAGCAGCAGCAATCCGGCAACCACCATTCCCGATATGGCCAACACTTTGGGCATTCTCGACTGTTCCTCGGAACCGCTGCGGCCGTGGGTGGGCGAAGGATCTCCAGCAAAACCGCCTCACCAGAAGGGGACAGTCCCATTTTGCTCCGAGGACTCCGCAAAATTGGGACAGTCCCCGTCGGTTTTGTTAGAGCCTCTAAGAGTATAGTTCACCGCTTGCGCGGCGGAAACCACCGCTGTTATCGGTAAAATCGGCCAAAAACTAGCATCAACTTGACCCGCTGACGAGGATGATGTCAGTTGGTCGTTTTGCCACCCTCAGGGGATCGCCGCCCGATGTCCGAACCTGCATCGAACCTGGCCGAACGCTGGAAACAGTTCCGCGCGCAAATGCCGGTGGCGGACAAATGGGCCTATTTCGACCACGCCGCGGTGGCTCCGATTCCCGCGCGCAGCCAACAAGCCATCATGGCCTGGGTCCGGCAAGCCGCGCACGAGGGCGATACCTGCTGGCCCGCTTGGAGCCGGCGCGTCGAGGAAGCGCGAACGTTCGCCGCACGATTGCTGAACGCCGAGCAGTCGGAAATCGCGCTCGTCCATAGCACGACCGAGGGCATCGGGTTGGTAGCCGAAGGATTTCCGTGGCGCGCTGGCGACAACGTCGTCACGCTGGCCAACGAATTTCCCTCGAACTTATATCCGTGGATGAATCTGGCTTCGCGCGGCGTGGAAACGCGGCCAGTCGTGCCCGAGCGTGGCAGAGTGGATTTAAATGCCCTGGCAGTGGCGTGCGACGCTCGGACGCGCATCATTTCCGTGAGTTGGGTCGGATACGTCAGCGGCTGGCGGTGCGACTTGAACGACCTGGTCGAGCTAGCGCATGGCCGCGGCGCTTTGTTGTTCGTCGATGCGATTCAGGGCTTGGGTGTCTTTCCGCTGGACGTGAAAGCCACGCCGATCGATTTTCTGGCGGCCGATGGTCACAAATGGCTGCTTGGCCCAGAGGGGGCCGGATTGCTTTACATCCGGGGCGAACACCTCGATCTGCTGCGGCCGATTGGCGTCGGCTGGCACAGCGTCGAGCACGCGTCCGATTACAGCCACATCGAGTTGAAGCTCAAGCCCAATGCCGCCCGCTACGAAGGAGGCACGCAAAACATGGTCGGCTTTCTGGGATTGGCCGAAAGCCTGCAATTGCTCTTGGATTTGGGCGTCTCGGACATCGGCGGGCGGCTATTGGAAATCACCGACCTGGCCTGCGAGCGGTTGCAACAAGCCGGGGCTGCGATCGTCGGCCCCCGCGAAGGCGATCATCGCTCGGGCATCGTCTCGTTCGAGCTGCCCGGCCAGAATTCGCTGCAAGTCAAGCGGCGCTGCCTGGCCTCCGGCGTGGTCCTAAGTGCTCGCAGCGGCAAATTGCGAATCAGCCCCCACGCCTACGCGAACGAAGCCGACATCGAGCGGCTGATTCGAGCTCTGGCCGGCTAGCTCGACGCGACCTGTTCGGCTTGCGAGAGCACCAAGGCAACGCGCAAGTACCACCGCGAAGAATCGCGAAATTTTCCCCTTGCGTCTTATGACAACTGTAGTAGAATGATTACGACACGCGTCATGTTATGGAGAAGGTCGCATGAAGAGGCGCGGCAAACCGCCCCGGCTTTCGGCCGGCGAAATGGAAATCTTGCAGATGCTCTGGCGCCATGGGCCCGTCGCGCTTTCTGAAGCGCAGACGGGCCTGGATCGCGAGATCGGTTACACCACCGTGCAGACGCGGCTCAATCGGCTGGTCGACAAGGGTGTCGTCACGCGCACCGCGGATCGGCCGGCCAGGTATGCGGCGGCCGTTGCGCCCGAGGAAGTGAGTGCCCGTCATCTCGATCTGCTGCTGGAAAGGGTCAGCGACGGCAGCGTCGTGCCGCTGGTGGCCCATTTGGTTCGCGATCGGGCGTTGTCGCCCAGCGACATCGCCGAGCTCAAACAGTTGATCGTCGAGGCGGAGCGCCTTGGGAAAAAATCAAGGGACGCCAAAAGGTGAACCGGGCCAGACTTGCGCCATCAAAAGAATGTGAGGGTCCATCATGAGCGACGTTGCCGTTGAGTTTCTGTCCACGCTGGCCCGCACCACCGTCTGGATGATCCTCGCCGGTTTTTCGACCGCGGCAGTCTTGCGGCTAAGGCGCGCCAACTGGCCTATCGCGCATCGCGTTGGCTGGGTCGTGACGCTGGTGGTGGGCTGGACGTTTTTGCGAATGCCGGTCGCCATCCCGTGGTATGACGCCGCGCCGAGCGGCGCCGAAGCGATCGCCGACGCAACCCTCGCGCCACCGCCAATGATAAGTCCGCTTCCGACTCCCTCTCCCCTCGTGGGAGAGGGCGGCGACGGGCACCGACGCGAAGCGTTGGTCGGCGAGCCGGGTGAGGGGGTCTTAGTTGCCGTTGCATTCCAAAAGTCCCCGCCCTCCCCAGTGCTTTCTAATCCCCGCCTCTCGCGGTTCGACTGGCCACTCGCCGTGGCATTCGTTTGGGCCCTGGGCATGGTCGTGCTCGCAGTGGCCTGGCTGATCGGATATGTGCGATTCGTACGTTCAATGCCGTCGGGCCTGCCGGCCGAACGAGCCTGGCTCGATCAATGGGGCAAACTATTGTTGGCCTCCGGCGTGCGCCGTTCTATACCGCTGCGCGTCACGACCGATTTGGGCCCGATGCTCTGTCGCTTGCCGCGCGGCTATGAACTGCTCGTGCCCGAGGCGCTGTGGCGCGAGCTGGAAATCGGTCAGCGCGGGGCGATCTTGCGACACGAACTGGCACATTACCTGCGCGGCGACGTGTGGAAGTCGCTGGCCGTCCGCGTGCTGGCGCTACCGCACTGGTTCAATCCGGTGAGTTGGTGGGCCGTGCGGCGGTTCGAGGAAGCAGCCGAATGGGCTTGCGACCGCGCGGCGACTGCCGAGGAACCGCCCACGACTTACGCCAAGGCCCTCATCCGGCTGGGCGCGGCGACAGCCGGCCCCGCGGCCTATGGCTCGGCGGCCCGCGGCCCGGCGCTGGCCGTGCGCATTCGGCGTCTCGTCACATCGCCCACAACGGAGGATTCAACCATGAAGAAAACACTATTGGTCGGCACGGGCTTGTGCCTGGCGGCGCTCTCGCTCGTGCGGCTGCAATTGGTGGCCAAGGAACCGGCCCCGGAGCCGCCGGCAGAGGCAGTGGAACTCAACAGCTCCGACAGCGATCCGCAAGTGTCCGCCCCGCCAGCTTCTACAGAACCCGCGCATCCGGCGGCACCGTTGCCGGAAGCCATCCAGGTCGAATTGCGCAAGCGGACGCTGCCTATCCTCATGAGGCCAAAAACTCCGCAGATGTCAGCGGCATCGCAAAAGATGGTCGAGCAAGCCCAGAAGGCATATGAGGCGACGGTGCCAGCGTACGAAGCCGAGACCGCGACCCTTGAGGCGGTCTGCGAGTGGTCGCTGCGATGGATGGCAGCCGCGGAGGGCGTGGCCAGCGAGGACAAACTAAAGATCGCCGCCGTCAGCGCCCATCTGGAGCGAATGCGCAACGTGCAGAAAAAGGCCGAAGCGCTCTATCAGATCGGCTCGAAAGGGGGCGAGGCGAAGGAAATGGCGACGGCCAACTTCTACGTTGCCGAAGCCGAACGCCTGCTGGCCCAGGTTGCGGGACAGGATGGTCCGGGCGGCGTCAAGGACGCCGAGATGCAAATCCTGGATTTGGAGATCAAGATCGCCGAGCTGGAGGGCCAATTGAAAGAGACGGAAGTGCAGCTCAGGGCCGCCTTGGATCGCTCGAGCAAAATGAGAAAACTTGGCAGCGCGGTTCCTGAAGGAGATCTCCGACAATTGCAAGAAGAGAGCGCCAAATTGCAAGTTCACCGAGAAAGCTTGCGAAAGCAATTGGGCCTTTACACAAGCAAGTTGCAACTTTACGAACGTGCCAGTTCCATGTCGGAGTTGGTTGCCAAACCAGCAACGACCAGCGCGCCGGCCAAAGCGACGGCGCCTGGCCCGCCGGCTTGGGCACAACCACGTTCGCGGCCCGACAAAGCGACGATTCGCTACAACGGCCAGGATTTCGACGCTTGGGCCGAAGAGCTGCGCGATGACTTGAGCCCCGAGCGGCGCACTGACGCGATCCAGGCCCTGGCTGCGTTCGGCGCCAACGGTTACGGTCCGCAAGCCGCGGCCCAGATCATCGAGGCCATGCGCGGCTATTCGGTTTGGATGATCGACGCCAGCGCGGAAGGCAAATTGAAGTCTGCGGCTATCGAGGCCTTCAAGAAGATCCCTCGCGGTAACGCCATGCCGGTGGTGACGAAAGCGCTCAAGAGCGACGATGCCAACCAGCGGCTATTCGCCCTGGTGGTGCTCCCAAGTTTGATCGCCCCGGAGAAGGACGCCTTGCCGTTGTACCGTGAAGCGCTGAAAGACGAGAATTTCCAAGTTCGCGCCTGGGCCATGGCGTGCATAGGTCGCATCGATCCCAAGCTGCCCGAGCTGCAACCCGCGTTGCGAGAGGCACTCGCCGCTGACGATCAAGGGCTGGTTATCTCGGCAATTCAGATCGTGGGCGGCAGACATTTTGGGAATTTGCAGCCCCGGGCTCCGTCGTCGCCGGCGAGACCAGAGCTTGTCCCCGAGCTAGTCGGTTTGCTCAATAATCCGGATAATCAAATCAAATCTGCGGCTATAAGCGCGCTGCTGGAAATGGGTCCCGAGGTGATTCCAGCTCTTGAGAAGGCCTGGCAGTCTACAGACGACGAAGAAATCGCCAAGAAGGCCGAGGAAACCTTGCTACGCATCCGCAAGCGGCTGTCAAAACAGCCAAGATAATGGCTTCGGCACGCGCCGCGCGTCGTGATTACTAACCCAGCGGCCCGTTGCGCTGCCGCTCTCGCGGTGCGCCGGTCGGCGGGTTAGAATTGCTCTGGCAGTTGGGCAGCCGATTCTTCCCAGAGAGCGCGTCACATGACCACTTCCGAAATGCGGGTCGCCGTCTATACCGGGTCGTTCGACCCGATCACGCTGGGGCATCTCAACGTGATCGAGCGCGGCAGCCGGCTGGTCGAAAAGCTGATCGTGGGCATCGGCATCAACGTCGAAAAGCAATCCATGTTCACGCCCGAAGAACGTGTGGAGTTGGTGCGGCGCAGCACTCAGAATCTGACCAACATCGAGGTCCGATCGTTCACGGGCCTGGCGGTGAACTTCGTGCGGCACTGCGGGGCCCTAGTGCTTTTGCGCGGCATGCGTTCGCTGGGCGATATCGAAGCCGAGTTCACCATGACCATGGCCAACCGCAAGCTCGACCCCGGCATCGAGACGGTGTTCCTGATGGCCGACGGTCAGTATTCGCACATTTCCAGCTCGCTGATCAAGCAGATCGCCGCCCTGGCCGGCGACGAAGAATTGGCCCGCTTCGTCCCGAGCGAGGTCGTGGCCGCCATTCGGCGAAAGATGACGGGCGGCTAAGGCGCTATCGAGAACCGTCGGGGACTGTCCCGATTTTGCGGCGGGCACCATCCGCCGGATGGTCGGGGAGCAAAATGGGACTGTCCCCTTGTCCGAGACGGATAG
>JACQFF010000184.1 GCA_016200205.1 Planctomycetia bacterium | reverse complement strand
CCTTCAGCACGTAATCGCAAGCCCCCAAGGCGACCGCTCGCGCTACATAGGTGGGATTGTCATACGTTGAAAGCATGACGACCCGCGTGTTGGGCACCTCACGATGAATCTTGTCGAGCGCCTCCAGCCCGTCAGTGTCGGGCATGCGAATGTCCAGCAGAACCACGTCGGGCTTGTGCTTGACCGCCATTTTGAGGGCTTCGGCCCCGTTGGCGGCCTCGGCGATGATCTTGATTTCGGAACCGGCCAATAGACTCGACAGCCCAGTTCGGACGACCTCGTGGTCATCAGCCACTAATAGTTTCACAGTCATGATTTCTCCACGATCTAGTGATTCGCCCCCCCCGCAGCAAGCGGCTGAGGTCAAGAAGTGATGCCCCCGCCGCGAGACAGAACGTCCGAGTGGGCCTCACGCTACTAAACCATGATAACCGGTTCGTGCGAGGAGAAAAGGCCCCACCGAGCGAAAGCGGTCGAACGGCGGATCCACACCTGGATTTGATAAATCAAAATCTTGCGTTTGGCCACTCGACAGCCGATGGCGGCGCAAGTAGCGCGAATCAATTCGTGGCCGCGAAGTAATTTCGCACCGCGGACGCGAAGCGCTCGGAGGTCATCTCCAACGGAACCTGCTTGAATTCGCAGTAGTGTGTGATCTGTTGCAGCAAGTCGCGAGCATGGCAGCAGCGCAACGGTCGCCCGGCGGCGAGGTAATGCGTCGCGATCAATTCGTCGACGGTCTCTTCGCAATAGCGCATTCCGAGCCGGAGCGATTCGCGCTTGAAAAGCTCCTTGAAGTCGGCTTCGCTCGGGTCCATGACCCGAATCTTGTAGGGAATGCGGCGGAGAAAAGCTTCGTCGGCCAATTGCTGGGGCGGCATATTCGTGGAAAAAATCAGCAACTGGTCGAACGGGACTTCGATGGCCTTGCCGTTGGGTAAATTCAGAATGTCGATGCGGCGATCCAGTGGCACGATCCAGCGGTTGAGCAGCTCCTCGGCCTTCATCCGCTGCCGCCCAAAGTCGTCGACCACCAGGGTTCCGCCGTTGCTCTTGAGTTGCAGCGGAGCCTCGTGGATACCCGGAGCCGAGCCCGGGCGAATTTCCAATCGATCCATCGTCAATTCACCACCCACGATAATCGTGGGGCGGCGAATGCGAACCCAGCGGCGATCGATCTTGAGCTGATCGTAGAGCCCATCTTTATTCTGCGGTGGAACTTCGACATGATTGCACGAATCGAACAGGCGAATGATCATGCCGTCGACGGCCAAACTGCGCGGAATCCAAATGGTTTTGCCGAAAGCCCGCGACACGCGTTCCGCCAGGCTGGTTTTGCCATTGCCGCTGTCGCCGTAGAGAAAGAATCCAAATCCGGCCCGAATCGCCTGGCCAACCTGTTCCAGAATATCGACGCCCAAAACGAGATCGCCAAAAACCTTGGCAATGTCTTCGAACGTGGGTGGGCTTCGATAAATGGATTGCGCATGCACGCTGTTCACGTAATCTTGCAAGGCGATCGGAGCAGGCCCGTTGTAGCCGCACTGTCGATCGTAGCGCGAGGCGGTCTGCAAGCCGCTTTCAGTCAAATGATACAGATAGTCACCAAACTGAGCGGCGCCTCGATGGACGACTAATCGACTGTTCTTCAACTGTTGCAGCAGCACGCTCAACATACCGAACGGAACGGCGACGTGATCGGCGATTTCTCGGCCGCTTGCGGTTCCCCTGCTCATCAGAAATTTCAGCGCGAGTTCTTCGGCGGCGCTGGGAGTGAGTTTCATTTCGGTCCAGTCGGCCGGAGCCAGTGGCCAAAACTCGCCCGGAATTCGATCCGGAGGAATATCCTGACAATCCGCGACTTGAGCGGTAGGGTCGATGGATCGCTGCTCCACGATTTTCTGTCGCAACGATGGCCCATTGTCATCGCGCGGCGAGTCTTTACGCCGATCGACACTTACCGGAACTAAGGCATCTTCTCCCTGTTCGGCGCCGACGGTTGGGCTCTGGGGGTCGAGTTTGGGCCCAAGGGCATTTTGGCTTGCGACCGCCGTGTTCAAACGAGTCAGCAAAGTTTCGAGATAGGAGTCATCCATTTTCAAGGAGTTGCCCTCGACATGATGTCGGCTTACATCGAACGCGGTTCATTCGCGAATAGCCACTGGCGAACCAACTCTAGAACAAGAATATCGGGTGGGTGCGCACGGCCGCCTCGCGCGGGGAGCGCATGCCCGTAAACCCTACGTTACAGCGTCGTTTGCGGCCCGAGGAAAATTCGTCGCGTTGACGAGTGGCATCTGGTGACGTAGATATTTGACGACACTATTTCCCCAAGGAGACACTGCCGCCGCGTCGTTCGTTTCGGGAGGCGGACGTCGCGCCGTGGCAGCGCAAAGCTGTCGATTTTGCGGGCTGTTTGGATCAGCGCGATTAGGCGCGGCAGCGGCGACGATAGCCTACTGGAAGGCGCACCCAATTGGCAGCCGCGGGTCGAAACACGCCGCTTGCCAAGAACTCGGGAGACCCTATGAACAAAGGCTCAATTCTGTTGGTGGACGACGATCGGCAAGTGCTCGAGTCCATGTCCGAATGGTTGCGGAGCCAGGGCTATCAACTCGATACGGCCAGCAGTTATGCCACGGCGCTAGCGGCTGTCTCGAAGAAGACTTACGACCTGCTGCTGCTCGATATTCGGCTGCGGGACGGCGACGGATTCGATATTCTGGCCCATTGTCGAGAACACCAGCCGGGCTTGTGCGTGATCCTGATCACCGGCTACGGCACGGCGGATACGGCGATCGAGGCCATCCGAGCCGGCGCCTTCGATTTACTGACCAAGCCATTGATCGACGAAGAGCTCGAAATGGCCATCGAGCGAGCGCTGAAGCAACGCGTCGTCATCGAAGAGAATAAAAACCTGAAAGCCCAACTTGATCTGCGCTTCGGCCTGGAAAACGTGGTCGGCCACGAACACCGGATGCTGAAAGTTTTCGACGTGGTTGACTGCGTGGCCGATACGAAGGCCACGGTGCTGATCACGGGCGAAAGCGGCACGGGAAAATCACTCATCGCCCGGGCCATTCACCGCCGCAGTTCGCGACGCGATAAGCCGTTTGTGGAAGTTGCCTGCGGCGCATTGCCGGAAAACCTGCTGGAAAGCGAGCTGTTCGGGCACGTGGCCGGTTCGTTCACCGGCGCGACTGGAGACAAGGTGGGTAAGTTCTTGCAGGCCGACACAGGCACGATCTTTCTCGACGAGATCGGCACCGCCAGCCCAAGCATGCAGGTCAAATTGCTGCGCGTCTTGCAAGAGCTTCAGTTCGAGCCGGTCGGCGGCAACAAAACTTTCCACGTCGACACGCGCGTGATCTTGGCCACCAATCAAGATTTGAGTCAGTTGGTCGCCGAAGGACGTTTCCGACAGGATCTGTTCTACAGGATCAACGTGATCAACATCGAATTGCCCAGCCTGCGCCAACGGATCTCCGACATTCCGCTGTTGGCACGGCACTTCCTGCAAGAGGTTTGCGAGGAGTCGGGAAAGGCGATCCGCGACTTCACCGACGAAGCGCTGGCGGCGCTGCAAGGCTACTCGTGGCCCGGTAACGTCCGCGAACTGCAGAACGTGATCGAACGGGCCGTATTGTTGGGCAAGTCGGACTCGATCCGCCTCGACGACCTGCCGCGACAAATCGCCGCCGTCGGCCCAGTCAATGCCGAGCCCCTCGGCACGCGAACCCTCAAGGAAGCCCTGGAAGGACCCGAGCGGAGAATCATTCTGGAAGTGCTGGAAAGCAACGGGTGGAACCGTTTTGCCACCGCCGAGGTGCTGGGAATCAACCGCACTACCCTGTATAAAAAAATGAAACGGCTCGGATTGGAAGAGGGCCGCTATACGGTAAAGTCGGAATAAGTCGTGCGACGTGAGCCGAAACAATCCGCCCAAGCCTCACACAATGGAAAAAGGCTTGGCCGCGAACGGTTCGCGGGCCGACAATGATCGCTAGGGCATTTGCGTTGGTCTTGCCCAACGGCGGAAGCCCAATAAAACCCGCCATCTGTCGGAGGGAGCTTCCATGAAGCGATTGGCCTGCGGATTATTGATGTTCTCCTGCGGCTTGCTGACCTTGACCACCGAGTCGCAAGCGGCCCATCGGCAATACCCAACCCGCCATCAGTACTACAGCATGTACAAGCACCTGCCCCGAGGCTACGGCGCGCCCCGCTATGCGTATCGAGGTTATGAACACGGATTCCCGCCCCCGGCCTTCCTCTACTACGGCTATCCGCACAGCGGGGATGACGGCGGGGGTATTAACGGCGTCTCGCGATTCTCCCAGTGACGGTCACGCTCGCCGTCGCGCGACGGCGGGAAAGCGATCCGCGTCTTCGATGGCGTTCGCTAAAGCGTGAATGCCTGGCGCATTTCATCGACATAGCGCGGGCAGGCCGAAATCGGGTCTTCCGGCTCTTCGAATTCCAGCACGATGTAGCCGCGGTAACCGGCGTCGGCCAAAATCCGCGCCAGCCGGCGAAAATCTCCGTGT
>JACQFF010000183.1 GCA_016200205.1 Planctomycetia bacterium | reverse complement strand
TGTTCGATGGCAAGCCCTACGTGGTTCTGCCACGCGACGAATACGATCGGCTGACCACGTTGGCCAAGGCGGCGGTACTGCCGCCATTGCCGAAGCCCGACGCGGAAGGCAACTATCCGGCCGTGGAATATGCCCGCGCGAGCCTGGCTCGCAAAATCATCCGCGACCGCGCGGCCGTGGGACTGAGCCAACGGCAATTGGCCCTGCGGGCTGGCGTGCGGGTTGAAACGCTCTGTCGAATCGAAACCGGGAAGCATACCCCCAGCGTGCCGACGATCGACAAGATCGACCGCGTGCTCAAGCAAGCGGCCCTGGAACAACAAACCGGCAAACGGAAAAATCGCAGCATTCGCAAAGGGAGCAAGTAACGTGGCCAGCATCTCAACGGACAAGAACGGCAATCGGCGAATTCTCTTTGTCGGGGCCGACGGCAAGCGGCCCGCGCTCTATCTTGGCAGGCTGCCGATGAAAGCGGCCCAGGCCATCTCCACGAAAATCGAGGCCATGATCGCGGCCCAGGTCGCCAAGATCAGCATCGACAAGGAAACGGCCGATTGGCTCGGCGGTATCGACGCCAGGCTGTACGGCAAGCTGGCGGCCGTGGGGCTGGTGCCCAAGCGGGCCGAAGCCGAGCGGGCCATGCTGGAGCCTTTCGTTGACGGATTTATTTCCGACCGCTCGGACGTGAAAGGGGCGACAGCGACCGTCTACGGCCATACCCGGCGGTGCCTAGTGAATTTCTTCGGGTCCGACAAGCCGCTGGCGGAAATCACCCCCGGCGACGCCGACGCCTGGCGGCGATACTTGGCCCGACCGAAGCAGACTGACAAGAATGAGCCCCAGGGCGAAGGGCTGTCGGAAAACACCGTCAAGCGGCGGTGTGGCATCGCCAAGCAGTTTTTTCGTGCGGCGGTGCGTCGCAAGTTGATTTCCGAGAATCCATTCGCCGATATGAAGGGGACCACGGTACGGGGCAACCGGGCTCGTGATTTCTTTGTCACCCGCGAAATGGCCCAGCGCGTGCTGGACGCCTGCCCCGATGCCCAATGGCGGCTGCTGTTCGCGTTGTCGCGGTTTGGGGGCCTTCGCTGCCCGTCGGAACACCTCGCGCTACGCTGGGGCGACGTGGATTGGGAGCATAGCCGTATCACGGTTCACAGCCCCAAAACAGAGCACCACGAAGGGAAGGAAAGCCGCGTTATCCCTTTGTTCCCCGAGCTGCGGGTTCACCTGGAAGCGGTGTTCGAGCAAGCCGAGCCGGGAACGGAGTTCGTAATCACACGCTACCGCGACGGCAGGCAGAACTTGCGGACTCGGCTGGAGCGCATCATTCGCAAGGCGGGCCTGACGCCGTGGTCCAAGTTGTTTCAGAACCTTCGCAGCACGCGGCAGACCGAACTGGCCGATGATTTTCCCGCTCACGCGGTTTGTGCGTGGATCGGCAACTCGCAAGCCATCGCTCGGGAACATTACCTGCAAGTGACCGACGAGCACTTCCAAAAAGCGACCGAAAATCCGACGCAGAATCCGACGCAGACAGCAGCCGTTTCGATGAGCACCGAGGCGCACGACTTGGAACGAATTGCAAAAACCCCCGAGAAATCCGCAGTTTCTCGGATGTTCCCGATGCGACCAATGGGCGATACAAGACTCGAACTTGTGACCCCTAGCTTGTCGAGCTAGTGCTCTAACCAACTGAGCTAATCGCCCTTCGCGCGAAAATGCTGGCGGAGGCCGGCCTGGGCCCATTTTTGGGGGCCTGAGGGCTGGAATCCACAAATCTGACGGCTCTCAAGCGTCTAGTCAAGGGCTCGACTCGCGGCTGTCGCGCGGCGACGGTCGGTTCTCTTGCCCCAAGCTGCTTTGCGTCTATACTTTGCGGCAAGAGGCTCGCCGCCGCCGCGAAACGGGGCCCTGACTTTCGCATCCTTTGTATCGATGCAGGCCACGCGACACGCCGGCTAATAGGATATTTCAAATTCGCCTTGGACAAAGGGATAGTCCCCATTTTGCCGCCAGCGCTCCGCAAAATTGAGACAGTCCCCGGCGGTTTTGAAATACCGACTGAGCCGGGCCCTCACAAAAAAGACTGGGAGATCCATGCTGAAGGTCAAATTGCCCGATGGTTCGCTGCGAGAGTATTCGCGGCGCGTGCGGCCGATCGATGTGGCGGCCGAGATTGGTCCCGGACTGGCCAAGGCCACGCTGGCGGCTGAAGTCAATGGGAAAGTGGTAGGCGCAAACACATTGCTACCGACCGAGGGCGAGGTTTCGCTGCGACTGCTGACAAAAAAAGACCCCGCAGCCCTGGCCGTGATGCGGCATTCGGCAGCACACGTGATGGCCCGAGCGGTGATGCGGCTGTTCGAGGGGGTGCAACTGGCGTTTGGCCCCACGACCGAGAGCGGATTCTATTACGACTTCGAAACGGCCCGGCCCCTGACCGAGGAGGACTTTCCGGCCATCGAAGCCGAGATGGCCAAAATCATCAACGAGGACGAGCCGTTCGAGCGGTTGGAAGAGCCGCGCGAACGGGCGCTAGCCATTTGCCGCGATTTGGGCCAAACGCTTAAAGTCGAACACATCACCGAAGGACTAGCCGACCACGCCACGCTGTCATTTTATCGGCAAGGCGAGTTTCTCGACCTGTGCCGCGGTCCGCACATTCCCAGCGCCGGCGCGATCGGGGCGTTCAAGCTGCTCTCGATTGCAGGTGCGTATTGGAAAGGCGACGCCACGCGGCAGCAGTTGCAGCGGCTGTACGCCACGGCCTGGTTTTCGCAAGCCGAGTTGGACGAGCATTCGAAAATGGTCGAAGAGGCCAAGCGCCGCGACCACCGCACGCTCGGCAAGCAGTTGGAACTGTTCGCCACCAATCCACTGGTCGGCGCGGGCCTGATTCTGTGGCTGCCCAAGGGGGCCACGATCCGCGGCATTTTGGAAAGCTTCGTCCGCGAGGAGCTGACCCGGCGCGGGTATCAGCCGGTCTACACTCCAAACATCGGCCGCGTGGAGCTCTACCAGATCTCGGGCCACTTCCCCTATTACGCCGACAGCCAGTTCAAGCCGATCACGATGTCGGACGACGAGCGTTACCTGCTCAAGCCGATGAATTGCCCGCACCACATCATGATCTATATGTCGAAGCCCCGCAGCTATCGCGACCTGCCAGTGCGGCTGGCCGAATTCGGCACCGTCTATCGCTACGAACAGTCGGGCGAGCTGGGCGGCATGACGCGCGTGCGCGGATTTACGCAGGACGACGCCCACTTGTTTTGCACCGAAGAGCAGGTCGGCGACGAATTCCGCGGCTGCATCGAGATGACCCAATCGGTCCTTTCGGCGCTGGGCATGAACGATTATCGCGTACGACTTGGGTTCCGCGATCCCAAGAGCGATAAATATGTCGGCAGCGACGAAACGTGGCAGCGGGCCGAAGCGGCGTTGGAAGCCGTCTGCCGCGGCATGGATCTGCCGCATTTGGACATCGAGCGCGGCGAAGCGGCCTTTTACGGTCCCAAGGCCGATTTCGTGGTCTCCGACTGTTTGGGCCGCGAATGGCAGTTGGGCACGGTGCAACTCGACTATAACTTGCCGAGTGCCGAGCGTTTTGCGCTTGCGTACGTTGGAGCCGACAACCAGCCGCACCGGCCGGTGATGATCCACCGCGCTCCGTTGGGCTCGCTCGAGCGGTTTGTGGGCGTGCTCATCGAACATTTTGCCGGCGCGTTTCCGCTGTGGCTGGCCCCTGAGCAGATTCGCGTGCTGACGGTGAGCGAGAAGTCGGAAAGCTATGGCCGCGACATCGAACAAAAGCTGCGCGCTGCCGGCTTGCGAGCCACCGGTGACTATCGGGCCGAAAAACTGGGTTCGAAAATTCGCGATGCGCAATTGGAGCTCATCCCCTACATGTTCGTCGTCGGCCCCCGTGACGCCGAAGGGGCGACCGTCTCGGTCCGCGACCGCATCGACGGCGACTTGGGCGCAATGCCGTTCGCGTCGGCGCTCGACAAACTCAAAGCCGAGGTGGCCGCCAAGCTGGTTCGCCAGGTGGCCCAAAAGCGCTCGACCGGCCTCGGGGAACGCGGCGGAGCGCACGAATATTAGGAAAAAAGGCTGTAGACTGTAGGCCGTAGGTAGGAAAACGGAGGAGAACTGTTGGTCTGACGCGTATCGGCTTGGCGGAGGCCTGACGTCCTCGTCTCCGACCTACAGCCTTCAGCCTTCTTTGCCCAAGTTGTGTCCAGCGGATACGATGAAAGGCAGCAAACATGCTGCTTCTCCTGCTGGGAGTAAGGTTGGGACGAGGGCGAGTTGCCGCTTTTTCCCTCACTCTGACCCGCTCCCTTCGGGAGGGGGAATCGTACAAGGTCATTTGCGTTCGCACTCAGCGGGGTCGATTTGCATGCCGCGTCGCACGTTGTGGATGATTCTGGCCGTGGCGGTGTTTTCGCTGGCTTGCTATGAGCGAGCGGACCGCAATCCGTACGGTCGCTGGTTTTCCGAGGTGCTCGATACGATCGACCGTTACTACGTCGAACCGGTCAACGAGCAAAAGTTATTCGAAAGCGCGCTCAAGGGAATGGTCGATCAACTGGACGACTACTCGCAGTTTCTGCCGCGGAGCGACGCGTCGCAGTTTCAAGAAGTCCTCGATCAGCAATACGGCGGCATCGGCATCGAAGTAGCCGTCGACGGCTCCAATAAGCAACTCACGGTCATGAGTCCGCTGGTCGGCACCCCCGCCTACAAGGCCGGCATCCTCGCCGGCGATAAAATCATCTTGATCGACGGGCACAGCACGGCGAATTTGAATCTACGCGATGTTCTGTGATTGTTGCGCGGCAAGCCCGGCGAGGAGGTCGCCCTCGGCGTGCGACGCGAGGGGCAAGATCAATTGATCGAGTTCCACCTGATTCGGGCTTTGATAAAAATCGATTCGATTCTCGGCGATTTGCGGCAAGCCGACGGCTCGTGGAATTTCTTTCTGCCCGGTGACGAACGGATTGGATACGTGCGGATCAATTCTTTTGGCGATTCGACCGTCAGCGAATTCGAAGCGGCCATGCAGTGGCTCACCGAGCGGGATTGCCGGGGATTGATCATCGACATGCGCAACAACCCAGGCGGACTGCTGCAAGCGGCGGAGAAACTCTGCGATTTGTTCATTCCCGCCGACGCGCTGATCGTGAGCACGCGGGGCCGCGATGCCCGAATGCGCGACAAGTATTTTTCCAGTGGCAAGGGGCCGTACCAGGATTTGCCGATCGTGATTCTGGTCAACGGCAAAAGCGCCAGCGCCAGCGAAATCGTGGCTGCCTGCTTACAAGATCATGGCCGGGCCACGATCGTCGGCGAGCGCACTTGGGGCAAAGGAACCGTGCAAAACGTGATTCCGCTGGAAAACGGCAACAGTTTGCTGAAGTTGACGATCGCCAGCTATTGGCGTCCCAGCGGCAAAAACATTCACCGGCTGAGTTCGAGCAAAGAGACGGATGAATGGGGCGTCAAGCCCGATCCCGCGGGCGAAGTGCCGCTCGATGAAAAGCAGTCGGCGGCGTGGCAAGACAAGCGGCGGCAACGCGACGTGTTGCCCAGCACCATTGCGCCGCTGGCGGCGGCCGCAACGCCTGCGCAACCCGCGGTCAACTCGCCCGTGGAATTCGATTCGCAGCTCGAGCGGGCGGTCAAACTGCTCGCAGCGAAGTTGTCGCAGATGTAGATGTAATGCGACGAAACGCGACCTCGACGTGAGATAGGTTATGGGTTGTGTAACCCCCCATCCGTGCGGTCTATTGCGCACGCATGGCAACGCCACAAGAATTGTTTCAAGTGGTGGCAGGTTTGTCGCGCAAAGGCGCGGTCCATGGTTTTTCAATATCGTTCAACGGCTGGTGCGGCCACGCTTTCCTTCTCTGGCATGGACCTCCTCAGTGCTCGGCCATCGCCATGGTTCGGGCGGGCAAGGCGGGCCATCGGTGCGGCAATCGCCGAATCAAGCCAGCAGTTCGTGCCGCACCTTGCCCTCGCCGGCGATGGCGATGGGCCGGCCCAGCCGGTCACGAATGAGCGTTTGGGGATCGATGCCCAGCAGATAGTACATCGTCGCTAGAATGTCCTTCGGCGAAACGGGCGTGTCGAGAACTGCGCTGGCGATTCGATCGGTGCGGCCCACCACCTTTCCCCGCGCCGTTCCGCCCCCGGCCAACAGCGTGGAATAGGCCTGGGCCCAATGGCCGCGGCCTCCGCCTTGAACGTTTTCGAGCTTAGGTGTTCGCCCGTGCTCGGTCGTGCAGACGATCAACGTGTCGTCGAGCATTCCGCGGGCCTCGAGATCCAGAACCAGTGTGCCGAGCGCCCGATCGAGACCGGGGCAAAGCTGCTCGCGCATTAGCTCATAATGATAGAAGTGGGTGTCCCAGGCACTATTGACCAGCTCGAACTCGTCCCAAAGCACGGTAACGAACTGCGTGCCCGCTTCCAGCAGCCGCCGGGCGACCAGCGTCGCCTGGCCGAACAAGGTCATGCCGTAACGCTCGCGCATTTCCGCCGGCTCGCGGGCCACGTCGAGCGCGCCAGCGAGCGTGCTGTTCGTCAGGTACGAGAAGGCTTGTTGGCGAAAATTGTCAAACGATCGCGTGGCCGTGCAGACTTCGAGCGTCCGCCGCGCGTCGTCGAATTGTTCGAGCAGCGATCGACGACGGTTGAGCCGATCGAGCGTCAGGCCGTCGGGCAACTTGGCGTCGGCCGCCAGACCGAAGCGGCAATCGGCCTCCAGAGGTCCATACGGATCGTTGCAGCGAATCGTCTGGTTGCCGAACGTATACGTGGAGACCCGAGTTCCAGTTCCCTGAAAATCGGTCCAAAGCGGGTCGTAGGCGCGGCCCAGCCAGGCTCCATACGGACCCGCATTGTCGCCGGCGGCGTAAGGTCGGCGCGCGCTGAGCCGCCAGGGCAGGCCGATGTTGCGTGAAATCGGCGGCGCCGGCCCGCCGCGCTGATCGGCCAGATAATCGACCACCGAACCGATGAACGGCCAATGCCGCGGGTCGCGCGGGCTCATTTGCAGCGGCACGTCGATCGTCGGAATCGAGGTCAGCGTGAAAGCCGAAGCGTGCAGCGGATAAGGATGCGTCATCGACCGCACGATCGTCGCGCGGTCAATGATGCGAGCCGTCTGGGGCAACAACTCGCCGATCTGCACGCCCGGCACGCTGGTGGAAATGGCGCCTAACTCGCCGCGCACTTGGGCCGGAGCATCGGGTTTCGGATCGAACGTCTCCAACTGGCTTGCCGCGCCATACAGGTACAACAGAATGCACCGCTTGGCCCGGCCGAACGAGTGCGCGCGCGTCGCGCCGGCGGCAGCCGCGGCCGACAATCCGCCGCAGGACGACTGGGCGCCCAGCCCCAACAACCCTAGCCCGCCC
>JACQFF010000182.1 GCA_016200205.1 Planctomycetia bacterium | reverse complement strand
GTGACGCGTCCGGCATCGTGCAATCGTCCGCCGGATTTTCACGTGAGGCTGTTAATGGGGCCGCATCGCGCGTGAGACGCGGAGTAATCAGGTAGCCGCCGTTGGCGATAGCCGCATACATTCGCAGAATCTGCATCGGGGTGGCGGTGAAAGCGCCTTGCCCGATGGCCATGGCTTGGGTCTGACTGAGTTGCCGCAATTGGCTGGGCGTTGGCAGTTGTCCGGCCGCTTCGTCGGGCAGATCGATACCGGTGGCCTGCCCAAAGCCGAACCGGCTGGCCCAATCCAACAGTGACGCGGCACCCAGCTCGGCCACGTGATGAAAGAAGTAGACGTTGCAACTCTGGGCCAGGGCATCGGCCAACGACACGTCGCCGTGCCCGATGCCGTGCTGGCGAAAAATCTGGCACCGCAAGCGATCGGAATCGGTCAAGTAGCCCTGGCAGTGAAACGTCTGGGTTGGTTCGATGACATGGTTGCGCAATAGCGCCAACGCCGTGAGCGGCTTAAAGGCCGAGCCGGGCGGAATGGCCATTTTCGAGACGCGGTCAAACAATGGCCGTCGTGGATCGCGCAGAACGGCCTCGACCCGCGGATTTCCGCCGGCCAACAGGTTGGGATCGAAGCGCGGCCCACTGGCTGCACAAACGACTTCGCCCGTGTGGACATCCATGACGGCGATGGCTCCGCCGGCCGCCAGACCGCTTCGGGACTGTTGTTGCTCCCGACGGCGAATCGCCCGGTCGAGCAACTGTTCAGCGGTGAGTTGAAGTTGAGGGTCGATAGTGAGCACGACGTCGCGGCCGGGCACGGGCTCGCGCTGGCGAACCGAGGAGAGCAAGTTGCCGCGACGATCAGTCGATTGCAGTTCCGAGCCTGGCTGCCCGCGCAGGGCAGCCTCGAACTGGCGTTCCATGCCCATTAGCCCCACCACCTCGTCGTCGCTTTTGCGCGATTCGGACGATATGTTCGTGGAAGCCAGCCCGGTACGCGAACCGACGTGTCCCACGAGGTGAGCGGCCACCGGTCCGAGGCGATAATCGCGCCGCGTGTACTCGACAATCTTCACGCCAGGAAAATCCTTCGCGTGGCTTTCGATCTCCGCTGCAATTGCCGGCGCCACTTCATCGACAATCCGGTGGTACGCCGTCTGCTCCGCGACGAGGACGCCCGGCGGAGCGACTTGCTCGGGCGGAGTGAACAGTCCCGCAAGAATTGCCGCCACGCTCAATTCGCTGTTTGGAGACTCGTTGGCGAACCGCTCCTCGAATCGATCGAGCCGCCGCTGGTTGACGCGGGAGGCCAAGGTTTGAACGCGGCGCTGAATCACCTCGGTCCTGGCTTTCCATTGCTCGTCCGACAGCTTGCACATTCGGGCCAGTCGCCGATGCAAGTCGGCGAATTCACCGCGGAGGGTCTCTTCCATCGCCGCTATTTGCGCGGGCTTGCGACGAAGAGCACGAGCCAGCCGCGAGCGGGCCAGCCGGCGCAGCCACTCGGGATCGCTCGGCGTCTCGAAATAGCGAAAGTGGACGGCCAGCCCCGTCGCTTTCCGATCCTCGGCCAGCGTCGTGCCGTCGCGTGCCAGAATCCGGCCGCGGCTGGCTGAGAGCGTGACGGTTCGCTCGAGCGGCTTGGCGGCCAACTGGCGATACGCATCTCCGTACGACAATTCCAATTGCACGGCCCGAGCAAAAATTGCCGCCAGGGCCAGCCCAAACAGCGCCAGGATCCAACGCAGTCGGACGCGGCTGCCGGCGACCGGCTCGACCGCCTGATCGTCGACGATTTCCTGCCAATCAAAGAACAGTTGCGGTCGGGCCATGGGTTGGGCTTGGGTCAGACGTCCTCGTCGCTCGATTGCAATGCACTGCGCCAGCGGTCGAAGTGTTCCAGGCAAATGTACGTGCCGCGAGCAACGGCCGTGAGGGGTTCGGCGCTGACCCGCGTCGGCAGACCCGTTTGTTCGCCCAAGAAGCGGTCGAGCCCGCGCAACAACGATCCGCCTCCGGCCAGCACCAATCCGTTGTCGACCAGATCCGAGGCCAAATCCGTGCTGCATTGGTCGAGCGCGGCTTTGATCGCTTCGACAATCTCCAGTAGCGGCGTGCCGAGGGCTTCGCGAATCTCTTCGCTGGTGATCGCGGCCTTGCGCGGCAGGCCGCTAATCGCATCGACGCCCCGTACTTCCTCGACGAGCTCTTCTTCGAGTGGGTAGGCGCTGCCGACGTCGATCCGCAGTCGTTCGGCGGCGGTCGTGCCGATGCGCAGGCTATAGTGCCGTCTCACATAGTCGACCACCGCCTGGTCCATGGCGTCGCCGGCCACGCGCACCGATTGGCTGGCCACGATGTCGCCGAGGCTGAGCACGGCCACTTCGGTGGTGCCGCCGCCGATGTCGCAGATCATGCTGGCCACGGGCTCGGCGATCGGCAGCCCGGCGCCAATGGCGGCCGCCTTGGCCTCGGGCATGACAAACACTTCGCGGGCGCCGGCTCGCTCGGTGCTGTTGTAGAGGGCCCGCTTTTCCACCGGAGTAATGCAGCCGGGCACCGCCACCACGACCCGCGGCTTCACGCGAAAGCCATGCCGCCGGGCTTTGCGCATAAAGTAGCGCAGCATGGCCTCGCAGAGTTCGAAATCGGCGATGACCCCGGCGCTCAAGGGACGGACAACGGAGATCGATTGCGGGGTGCGGCCTTGCATCTGTTTGGCCAAATGGCCCACGGCGCAACCGCCGGAAAGAATGCGATTGGTGCCTTCCTCGACCGCCACGATCGAGGGCTCGTTGAGCACCAGGCCCTCGCCACCCACGCTAATCAGCGTGTTGGCCGTGCCCAGATCAATGGCCAGACCCGAGCCGAGCAGTCCGAGAAATCGATGGAGCATCCTTGCTCAGCCGTTGGAGGATTGTTTGTGCAAATAACCGTAGCGGCGTAATACGTCCTTACCCGCGGGCCTTGAACTCGAAATTGTAGGCGCTCATCTCGGCGTACAAGCAGATACAGCCGATGACAATGCCGACAAACGAGAGAATCAGCAGCACCGTGTAGATGTTGGCTTTGGGCTTTTCGACCAGCACGCCCCGCGCGGCGGCCGGGGCGACCGGCTTGGCGGGCTTGGCGGGCTTAGCAGCCTTTTGAGCCGCCTTGGTGGCCTTTTTGGCTTCTTTAGCTGACTTTGAACCGAGTAGCGACATCATCGCCTTTCTGAATAGCGGCCTTTTTGAAGCCTGGCAGAATCTTGCCCACGGCTCGATCGGTTTCCGTGCGCAGCACTTGCAGCCGGCCCAAGTAGTTGCTGGCCCTGAAGATTTCTAAAGTATGTCCGGCCCGCAGACCGTCGTCGGAGCCAAGCGAGACTTCGATCATATTGTCTTGATTGACGGCCAGAACCTTGCCGCGAATTGCCGGAGGAATGTCGTCGACCGGCGTATCTTTGGTCAGCCCGTGGGCGTCGAGCACTTTCCGCCCGGCGGCGACCTGGGCGGCCAATTGCACGTTGCGTTCGTCGAGCCGCTTCAGATCGCCCTGAGCCTGGTGAATTTGATCGGTGAGTTTGACGACCTGTTCGAAGTGCTTGTCGCGATCGGCTTGGGCTTCACGAATTTCACCCCGCAGTCCTTCGACCTCCGTGGTCAACTTGCCCAAATTCTGCTGGGCCGAGTCGAGGGCTGCCACTGCCGCTTTGTCCTTGACCATCAGGTCGTCGCGCTGCTTCAACATTTCGTCACGCTGCCTCTGCAGCTCGGCCTTTTCCGTTTCCAGCTTGGCTAAGGCTTCCCGCTTGGCGACGGCTTCTTTGGCGATGTTTTCTTCCAGCTTTGCCTTTTCTTCCTCGCGAGTTTGCAGATTCTTGCGAGCATCCGTCAACTGGGTATTGAGATCCTCAGCCTTCTTTTTCCAGTTCTGATGCGTGCCGTAAACGGCCACGGCAAACGACATGAATACCAGGCTCATCACGAAAATGAGCACGACAAAAATCTTGCCGATGAGATTCATAAGGTCATTCCTGCAGGCACACTAGCCACGAAGCGCGAAATTGCCTCTCTCGGGATCCGTCGGGCAAGGGGCCCGTGTGAATTGGGACTCGAAGCGTCTGAAAATGAGCCGCTCCAGCGGGCGTCAAGCTTTTATCTGGACAGGAGATAGCTCAGCGAGAACTAATGAATACTCAGTATAATTAGGCGTGATTCAAAAAGTCAATTACGGAAGTTTAAACTTGCGAAAATGGGAGGTTTGGTGGAAAGTAAATAGCTTCAAAACAGAGCGATTTCGGCATCCGCATCAGCCTCCAAACTGTCGGCACTAACTGCTTACCACCGCGGCCTTTTTGCGTGCCGCGCGCCGCTCTCGAACTCCGACAATTGCCAGCCCGCCGACGGCGATCAGACAGACCGCCGCCGGCGTGTCGCCATAATCAAGATACCAACTGCCGCGATGGTCGATCGTAGTAGTGGCAACGATTACATCGGTAGCCCGGCGGCGACCCTGGGCCCGGATCCGGCCATTGGAATCAATCCAGGCCGACAATCCGGTATTGGCCGCGATCAAAAGGGGCTTGCGGCACTCGATCGCGCGAAATACTGCGCACGCCAGGTGCATGTCGAGCTCGCTCGAGCCCCAATACCAGCCGTCGTTGGTCAAATTGACCAGAATCTCGGGCTCCCGATTTTCGGCCCGCAACTGGCGAACTTGTGCGCGAATTAGGTGCGGCAGCGTGTCTTCGTAGCAAATGTTCGCGGAGAAGCGTGTGCTGCCGATTTGAACCGATTGCGGCCCGGAACCACTGCTCAACCCGAACGGCAATGGCGTCAGCCGACACAGCCAGGGAAAGGTTTCGGCCAGCGGCACATATTCGCCGAAGGCCACCAGTTGACACTTGTCGTAGCGGCCTTGTACTTTACCCCCGCGATCAGTGAACAGCGCGGAGTTGTACCGTTCGAATCCGTTGGGCGTTTGGTGCACCGTATCGATGCCCAACAAGAACGGAGTGTGGAGCGGTGCCACCGTGTTTTCGATTTGTTCCCGGCTGCTGGCTTCGGCTTCGGAGGTGGTCCAATGGACGTCGGGCGGAGGTTGATATTTTTCGTCGAACGTATACCACGGATAGCGGAACATCGTCTCGGGCCAAACGATCAGGTCCAAATCAGGATGCTCTGTGACGGCTTGCCGCGAAAGCCCAAAGTACTCGTCGAAAATGCGTTGGCCCTGCTTCGGATCGTACTTCATTTCGATATCGATCGAGCCTTGAATGAGCGCGACTTTGGGCCCGGGCTCGGTCGTTTGTTCGTTAGTGCGCCAATGACCGTACGCGAGCACGGCGCCCAGCGCGGCAGCCGCCGGCAACGCGGGCCACCAGGCACGCCGCGAGTCTTCGCAGGGCAGCATGCGAGCGATACACGCGGCGACAAAAATGATCAAAAAACTCACGCCATAACTGCCCAGCGTGTCGCTGATCTGGATCAGATTCGTCCAGCGATATTGGGTGTGCGCGACAAAGGCCATCGCGAATCCGCCCAGAATATGCGCGCGGAGCAGTTCCAGCCCGGTCCAGACCACCGGCGCGGCCACGAGCGGCGAGATGCGCAGCGTGTGCACGGCCACTCGGCTGAGACCGACCAGGCCAGGCAGAAAGAAAGCCAAAACGCACGATACCGCCAGCCAGCCGAAGGCGGTGGCCCAGTGCGGCAACGTGAGCCAATACAGGGCCGACAGCCAGAATGCAAAACCCGCCAGCCACAACGCCCCATACGGTCGCTTGCCACTAAGGCCGCCCTGGCGAATCAACATCACCCAGGGCACCGCCGCCAGCCAAGCCAGCGGACCGAAATCGAGTGGTGGAAGGGCCGCCCACAACAGGGCCGAACCGCTTAGTCCCAGGGCCCACGTCGAGCACCACCAGGCCTTCGGCCGGCGGGAAGTCGAATCGCTCGGGAGCCGCGCGCTTTGCGCGGCAGGTCGGGTCATGGTTGGCGCGGTTCCCATACCCTTAAGCGTAAGGGGATTCTCACAATTTGCCCAGAGCGGTTCGCCAACGATGCTTGTCGGATGCGCTGAAAGCATCCAGGGCTTCGGCGCCACGGCTCGCAGAGATGCAATGCTCCGCCGTCGTTGTATCTAGCACCGTCGCCTGGTGGGTTGCCGATCACACGGCAAGCCGCTGCGATCGGCTGTCGCGATGGTCGCCGGTTCCGTGCAATTGCTGCCGGACCCAATCGAGCCAGCTTTCGGCGGGCCAGCGATAGGGACGGAACTTTTCCAACACGCCTTGTTCCTCGCTGTGGAACCAAGCGCGGTGCATGCCGAGCTTGTCCGCCAGAGGCGTGTCGATCAGCGTGCTCGAATCGTTGCCGCTCATCTGAAACGCCACGCGCATTTCGAATTCGCGCAGCGTTTGCCGGTCCCAGGTGCGGTTCAGGTTGTTGACGCTGTCGCACCATACGAGCGAATGAACCGCCACCCCCGGGCCGTCGCGCAGCACCGCGCTGAACTGCCTGGCGGGATCCGGCGGGCGGTCATCGCCGGAGCGCGAGAACCCAAAGTCGTCTTCCTGGCGCCGCAGGTCTCGCAGTTTCTGCAAACCATAGACAAACAGATAAATGGCGGGGAATTCCGCGCCGGTGGCTTTTTGCCGCCGCTCGACTTCGACAGCCAACTCGTTGACCACCGCAGCCAACTCGCGCCACGCGACCAGCCGCGCCGGATCGGGCGCCAGGCCGGCAACGAGCGCCAGCGCTGCAGCCTGCGCGGAATTGGCCGGGCTACCGTCGAAAATGTAAAATCGCGCGCCGGCCGTTGCGGAGATGGGATGCTGCGCCGACAAGCTGATCAGCGCAGTGGTAAAGATCCCCAGCGCCGCTTCGTCGTGTTGGCCCACGATCAACAAGTTGCCGCCACTTTGCCGGCGAAACGTGACGGCGGTCGGATCTTTGATCGCGACGGCCTCGCCCAACCAGGCCCGCGCCGCCATCGGCGAGCTGGCCGGACGCCCCGCGGTGAGTAGTTCCGCGAGGGTCGTGTTCCGCGCGGGATCGGCCGGTAGATTGCCCTCGAAAACGACCTGTGGCTGCGGAGATAGCGCGTGCCGCGCGGCCAACGCCTGCACCTGTTGCAGATACTGCTCCCGGCGGCTGTCGCTGAGCCAGACGATCTGAAACGGGTGGTTGCCTTCAATGAGTCCGTTGGAGTCGTTATAGATGGCCTCGCCGGCCCGCGACAGCAGTCGCGCGGCGGAATTGTCTTCGCTGAGGATCAAATGGGCGTCGGCCTCGCTGCACTGCAAGGCGATCCGCACGGCCATTTGGCCGATCGTGCTGCGGGCTAGGGTGTAAGTGCCTGCCAACGTTTGCGAACCCAACAGGACATGAATACCGAACGCGCGGCCCTGACGCACCAGCCGGTCCAAGAGCAGCGCGGCGTCCTGCGAGACTCGGTCGTCCTCGACGAAAAACTCCTGAAACTCGTCGACGATCAGCAAGATACGCGGCATGGGGGTATTGGCGTCGGAGAGTCGAAAGGCGGCCAAATCTTGCACGCCCAGCGCGCGAAACCCCTCGGCCCGCGCCTTGAGCTCCGTATCCAGCCGCGCCAGCACGCTGACGCCGAACTCGCGATCACTTTCGATGGCGACCACGCGGGCGTGCGGCAGTTGATGGGCGGCATAAGTCTTGAATTCGACGCCCTGTTTGAAGTCCACCAGGTAGAGTTCGATTTCATCGGGACTGTAGCGCAGCGCGAGGTTCGTGATCAGGGCGTGCAACAACGTTGATTTTCCGGAGCCCGTTTTGCCGGCCACCAGCACATGCTGCGAAGTGCCCTGCCCAAGCCGCAGGGATTGCAACCGGGTAGCCCCCACGCGCCCCAGCGGCACGTCGATGCCCGAGCGGGTTGAGCTGATCCAAAGCTCATCGGGCGGCGGCGCAATCACTTCGAAAGGGACTTCGACGCGGCCCGCTTCGTTGGCATAACGCCCAGCCGCGTGCAGCAAGTCGGTTACTTGCGCGGCCGGCGGCGGGGTATCGAGCGTCACTTCGAAATGGCCAAGCTGGTCGTCGTTCCAAGCAAACCGCCCATCTTTCCACAACAGTGTCGCGCCGTGCTGCTGGAGCTCTTCGAGTGAAATGCCCGAGGGCAGCGACTCCTGGGTATCGACCATGATCAGCGTATACACGCCACAGCGGGCCCCACTGGTGGCAATGGACAGCAGCCGGCGCTGGGCAGCTTCGCTGAAGTTCGCCGGGAAGTTGGCGATCACGAGAAATCGAAACGGCTCCGAGATTTCGCCGGCGTCCCGGTTGTACTGTTCGATGGTCCGAAATTCGTTGCGCAGATATTTTTGGATCACGTTTTCCATGTGCTCCGAGAGGTCAGCCAGTCGCGCTTCGATGTGCTTGGGCTCCGTCCAAATCCGGCTTGAGACAAGCGCCTCGTTGAAATCGGCCAGGTGCATGAACGCGGCAAAGTTTTCGCCGAGGCCGACCGGATCGATGATCGTAAACCGCAGCTTGCCTGGCGGAACACTCACCAACAGCCGCAGCATGATAGCCTGCAAGGCCTCTACGGCCACGCGCCGACCGTTGCCCTGGGCTTTGAGCAACAGCGACGGTCGCGCGGGAAATGGCACCAGAGCGGGAAGGACAAAATCCTCGGGCGTCAATTCCGCCAGCGCAGTGCTCCGCGGGATGCCGTGCGGAATCTGGCTCATTTTCACGCGCAACTGACCGAAGCGAATGGCGGGCGGACCCGCCGTGGCCGGCGCCCATGAACTGGCAGATAGCTTGTTCCAGTCAGCCAACCAACTCGCGGCGGGTGCGTCGGCCAGACCGCCCTGGATCTCGTCGGCCGACGATTGCAATCGCCTCAGTCCCGAGTACCACAGCTCGGCCAGCTTCTGCCACTGCTCGACACATCGCTGCTGAATCTGCTGGGTCTGACGCTGGTAGCGCTGCTGGAGTTCTGGCCAAGCGGCTTCTAGCCGCCCGATATCTTGTTCGCGGCGAACGCGGTTTGCTTCGGCCAGTTCGAGATCGCACTGTCGCCGGTCCGCGATTTCGGCCAAACGCCGCGGATAGTTTGAGTCGGCCTCCCGCAATCGCGTATCGCGACGAAGGTTCATTTTGGCCACGCGATCTTGATATTTCACCTCCGCGGCCCGCAAAGCCCGATCGCACCGCCCGCGAATCTCGGCTTGCTGCGCCGCGGCGCGGGATCGCGCATCGTCCAACACACGTTGCACCAAGGCCTCGGCCTCACGCGTCGCCTGGCGCAACGGCGGATAAATCTCCTCGATGTGCAACCCGGCCAGTTTGCGCAAGTAAAAGCTGACTCCCGCGCCGATCGCGGCCGTAGCCAACAGCGCCGCTGCCGCGCCGGCCAGCCCCAGGCCAATCACCTCGACAACCGCCGCCAGCAACAGACCGGCTAGCGCGTAAACCCAAACCAGCGCCCAACTCGCCACCAAGGGAGGCACGCGCAACCTGGACAGCTCCGCTCGTTGGGCGGTCACGAAGTTCACGCGCTCTTGAAGTCGGGCCGGCAAATCGCCCGTGACGATTGCTAACGATTCGCCTTGCGGGACTACGTCGGACGACGGCTGCCGCCAGAGCGTCAGTAGCGCATGCGCCTCTTCGCGCTCGATGCGGACCAGTTCCAACCAGGTGTCGAGCTTTTGCTCGACTTCTTTCAGTTGATTGGGCGCGACATCCTTGCTTGCTTCATACAAGGTCTCCGCTTCCCAGCAGGCTTCCTTCAACTTTCGTTCCGCGCGCTGAGCCTTCGACTCGAACTCTTGGGCGATCTCTTGCCGCACTTGGGCAAACTCGCCCTCGATGGCGCTCGTCTCGATCTCGAATCGCGAAGCTGCGTGCCGGCGCTGTTCGTCATAGTCGCTCGCCAGATCGCTCCGCTCGATTTCCAGTTGGGCAAAGATCGATTGCCGCGACTCTTCGAATCCGCGCAGGGCCGTTTTGCTGGCGGCCTGATATTGAGATTCGATCCGCGCTTCCTCGGCCGCTCGTTCCGCCGCCAACTGTCGCAACTCGGCCAGGAATCGGGCTTCGCGCGCCAGCGGATCGGCGGCATGGACAGCCGCATGGTCGGGAGTCGTACTCATGGGGCCGTCAAACGCCGATGGTGAAAAAAGGAACTGGAGTCAATGGTCGCATTCGTGTTGCGCCGTGGTGAGCACGCCAGCCAACGATCTCATTCGCTGGAGCGTGGCGATGATCTGCGGTTCGAGCATGGCGAGATATCTGTCTTCGAATTCGTCGCTGACCGAGTCGTGCCACTCGAGTTTCGTCGCTTCCCAGCGAGCGGAGAGCTTCTTCCAGGACTTGTCGAGCTTCGCCGAGCCGCTCGTCACGTCGCCAGGTTTCATGGGTCGGAGCTCCGCGGGGCCGCGGGTTTGTCGATCGTTGCGCCATGCGGGCTTTCGGCCACCGTATCCGGCGCGATGGGCCGAGCGGCCGGCCGAGGCACAGGCGCCGCCGGCGTCGTCAAGGGCCGCTCGCCACCTGGATCGCTGATGGCCAGGTACGATTCCAGTGTCGTCAGCACCCGATCGAGCGTGGCAATCGCTTGCGGCAAATCGACGTCGAGCGTTCCGCCGAATTGATTGGCGCGGCCCGCGTATTCGACCTCTTCGCGCTGTGCCACGTAGCCCCACTTGCGCACCGATTCGACTTTTTCCTCGGCGTATTGCCGTCGGGCTCGGGCGCGCTCCAGGGCTTTTCTTTCTTCCATGCAAGAGGGCGTTTCGCCACCGGGAAGTTTCGAATTGCGGCGACGTTCCAGTTCGATCTTGGCCTCGGTCACTCGGTCTTCGCACTTGCGGACTTCGAGCTTCCAATATTGCGGTTGCGCTTCCAGCAGCCAGTCGAGCGTGCGGCGGACCTCCATTTCGTACGAGCCGATCGCCTCGCGAGCCTCTTGGGCGAAGGTGACGAGCGCCGCGCGGAAATCGCGCACCGCACGAATCGAGCCGACATAGGCGCCCCGCGTCATGTTGTCTGTTCCTCTGTCATCCGTCGCCAGCATCCGCTCGATCTCGGGCCCGTCTACCGCTGCCGCAAATACTCCTCGACGCGCTCGGCCTTGCGCAGCAGGAAGGGGACGTGCGAGCGGGCCGCCTCCAAAAACCGGTTCGTGGCGATCAAGGTTTGCTCGAACTCTTCAGTGAATTTGACCTGTTCCTGATCGCGCCAACTCTGGCCCAGACCGTTGAGCTGCCCGCGCAAGACCAGCATCTGGTTTTGCAGCTCGGTGCTGAATCGTTCGAGGTTGCGGGCAAACCTGCGGAGCTCGTTCGGGTCGACAATCGCCTGCGACATGCTTTCGCCTCTTCTGCTACAGGTCGGTTCCGAGCACACGGCGGGACCGCCCGTTGGATTGCGAGACAACGCCCGGGGGGAAAACCATGAGTTTCATTATAATATCGAATCCGAGCCTGCACGCGGGGGCTGGGACACGGCGAGGCATTCGCGTGGACTTTAGGGAAGCTCGCGCAGGCGGAGGTGCCGGAATTCGATCGGCGAGCCTTCGGATTCGAGGCATAAATAGCCGGTCCGCGGTTCACAGGCGCTGCCGCCGGAAACCTCTTCGCCATTGACCCATAGCCGAACCTCGCCGTTGATGCATCGCACATAGTAATGGTTCCACTCGGCGACCCCCTTGCTGAGCTGCTTGGAGGGGAAGCTGCGTTTGCCGTCCGGAGCCGCCGGCGGAAACGGGGTCATCTTAGAACTGCCCACCGGAAAGACGTCGCCGTGCGTGGTGAACCAGTCGGCCTTCTTGCCAGTTTGCTTCTCGTATTGCTCGGTGTAGCCGTGATCGAGGACCTGCACTTCGATCCCGTGGGGTAGCTGGCCCGGCTGGAGGTCCGTCAATGATGGCTCGGGGGTCCAGACGAAGATGCCCGAATTGCCCGCCGGACGCAAATGGCGCCACTCGACAACCAACTCAAAATTGGTGTAAGTCTTTTGCGAACGAACGACTCCGACCGGTTGTCCGGTGCAGTGGATAATTCCTTCCTTCCAGGTCCAAGTGTCTGCAGCACAGTTGACATGGACAAAGTCCGGCTCGCCCAATTCCTTCCAGCCGGGACCGGTGCCGTCGACGAATGCCTTGGGCAGATTAGTTGGTTCCGCGGCGCAAGCCGTTTCGGCGAGCAACAGGGCAAACCAGCCAAGGCCGACGGCAACTACCCGCAGCATGTTCATGGTCTTCATGGGGCCGCTCGTGGATCAAGAGAAATGGGCGTTTTGGGAATGGCCGGGAAGGACGGTTTAGTGCCGTAGGTCATGTTACCCGACGGGAAGCCGACAAACGAGTAAAATGTCGTTTTCGCAGAAATTTGGGGATAAAGCATTGCTGGCGGCGATGGTTTAAGGGGGCGACCGGTGGCCTACCCCTTTTTTTGTACCAGAAGCTATGAAGTGCGGGCGGTCGCGCTTTGGCGGTTAGGATGGTGACAACCCGTTCGTTGTTGTGCATCAGAACCCCAAACTGACATGGTCGACGCGGAGAATCTCTGCGAACTGCTGCGGGTGGGTGGACTGACTAATCCGGTTCGTATGCCGGCGTTTGAAGCCAGGCAATTGCGCGGACCGCTGGTGGCGCGTCGGCAGCTCATCTCGGCGCGTGTCACTCTCTGCTTTGTCCCAATCCTATTCGGCTGGAGGTTAAGTGTGCCGGTACGCAACCGGGTTCTTCAGACGCCGAGGGCGTCAAACATGCCAGCCCAGGGCAACGCCCTGTCGATGGTGGACGCCGAAAGCCAAGTAGCCCCGTAAGGGCGCAAGATGGGCACCGTCGCGTGCCAGCGCTGGGAATCTTCCCGGTCGTCGTCTAAACTAGTAGCGCGTCACCGAATCATTAACCACCGGCTCTGTCGGTGGTTAATGATTCGGGAGGGCTACAGCGGACCGATCAATAGTAGGTCGCACATTCGTCGTCTGCGCCAGCGAGTTTGCGATCGCAGGTTACGAATCGCATTCGACAAAAGTGGTAAATCTGGCAAGACCTTCTGGTTGCTGCGCGATCAATAAGTAAAGTCCTTACTGACAGGCGGATCTCCGCGAGCTACTGACACCTGGCATGACAATGTCGCAGACGCGATCACTGGGAGCCCCGGAATCCTCGGAGCTTCCGCTGGCACTGCCCGATATTGACGCTACAGGTATCGGTAGCGTGTGCGGTTTCGCGCCGCGGCGGCTCCGCACTGCTACCGTCGGATTCAACTTCACTGCCTGCCGCAAGGCGAACCAGATTGAGCGACTGTCTACCTGTGCGACGTGCTCTTTCGTTTGGCGAAATCGTCGAACGACTGGCTGCATCGGAGCAGCTTACTGAACCCAAGATCGCCTTGGTCCAATAGCTCCAAGCGGCCCCTCGATTGTTCGACCCACTGACCCCGTCCAAGCGTCCACTTGCCGATGATTGCGGCCGGCAGGTTTTCCCCAAATGGTGGGCGAAGAACGGTGGATGCAAGAGGGCTCATTTTGTCTTGCGTCGGATGGCCACAGAAGTGGTTGCGACCGCGGCTCGTCTTTTCTTAGCCGAAGCGCGCGAGCGGGTCTTCGTTGCGACTGCTTGATGAGCTGGCTTGTCGAGCCCGCGCGGTTTCGTCGTCCGGCGCTTCCGTGCAACTTCCACACCTTGGTCGGTGTCGTTCGATGCAGCTTCAGCGATCATGGTTGCTCGCAACCGCATCTTGCGGCTGGCTTTTTTCGCAGGTGGCGCGGGCTTGGCGCGCTCGGTCTTTGCCTTTGGCGCCGGTGTGGCCGCCGAGTCATCCAATTCGATGCCAAACACATCCGCGAGGCTGTCGGCGGCAATCGTCGTCCGCCTTCGGCGGTCAGCCGGCTTGGCGGATCGAGCAACATCGCCGACTTTGGCGATTAATTCGCGATGGTCTACTTGCCGTAATACGAACAAAAGTTCGGGCTGATGGTCGAGTCGAGCCCCCACGCCATACAGCGTCGCTGCCAGATGCTTGCAC
The DNA here is from genome assembly GCA_016200205.1 of Planctomycetia bacterium. Taxonomy (GTDB): domain Bacteria; phylum Planctomycetota; class Planctomycetia; order Pirellulales; family PALSA-1355; genus PALSA-1355. The sequence continues at coordinate 13,802 of JACQFF010000182.1, read as the reverse complement.
ATGCCCGCCCAATCCGGGCAGGAGCACTCCATGTCGATCTCGTGCGGTTTCGGGAACAGCCCGTTGTCGCGGTCCGTAACGACCTGCATTACGTCACGCGATAACTTGCCTTGCAACAGTTCGACGAGCGATCCGATCCTACCGGCGCATCGCGACTGCACGTCCTTCCAGGTCCGACGAGCCAGCTGGATCTTCGCCAACTGCGCCAGCTTTCGTTTGGCCTTGGCCCGCCGCTGGGCCACGCTGACATACGGTTTGTAGCTCCACCAGGACATCGAGAGACTCCTTTCTCAGATAAGGTTTGAGTTACGACGCGAGCGCTTTGTGTACGTCGAGCGAGACGAATTGCAAGAGCTGCTCGTTGTTCATTTCCGTCAGAGCTCGTTCGGCGCCTCCTTCGATCAAGTCTTTGGCCAAGGCGCTCTTGCTGGCGATCAACTCGTCGATCCGCTCCTCGATTGTACCGCGACAGACAAACTTGTACACGAAGACATTGCGTTTTTGTCCGATGCGAAAGGCTCGATCAGTGGCTTGGTTCTCTACCGCCGGATTCCACCAGCGGTCGAAGTGGATCACGTGCGTTGCCGCTGTCAGATTCAAACCCACGCCCCCGGCCTTAAGTGATAGCACGAAGAACGGCGGGCCGTCGTCGCGCTGGAACGCCTCGATCATTTTGCGGCGCCGGCCGACTGGCGTTTGGCCATGGAGCGTCAGGCCCGGCTTGCCGAACACTCTGTTCAAATGACCTGCCAGCGGTTCTGTGATCTCGCGGAACTGGGTGAATATCAGGGCCTTTTGTTGGCGCTCGGCCAGTTCCTGGCAAATCTCGGCGAGTCGGTCGAATTTTCCGCTTTGCTCTGGCGCGTAATCGCCGTCACTCAAGGCCTGTGCGGGGTGGTTGCAGATCTGCTTTAAACGCATCAGCGACGACAGCACAATTCCGCGTCGCTGGATCCCGTCGGCCCGCTTGAGCGCCTCGGCCAACTCGGACACCGCCCGTTCATAAAGCGCCGCCTGACGCTTGGTCAGTTGACAGTAGGAATTTGTCTCAATCTTGTCGGGCAGGTCAGCAATCACTCGCGTGTCGGTCTTTAGCCGACGGAGGATGTAAGGTTGAATCAACTTCCGCAAAGGACCGTAACGGTCGTGGTCGCGAGCCGCCAGCCGTTTGACGAGATCGGCGAACGCCTTGGCTCCGCCTAGCAGGCCCGGGTTCAGGAAGTCAAAGAGCGACCACAAATCCGAAAGCTGGTTTTCGATCGGCGTGCCGGTCAATGCGATCCGAGCCGAGGCCTTGAGCTCCTTCACGGCGCGAGCTTGCCTCGTGTTCGCGTTCTTAACCGCCTGGGCTTCATCCAAGACGACGAGGTTCCATGTCCGCTCGCGGAGCCATTCGACGCGCGTGAGCATGCCGTAAGTTGTGATAACCAAGTCGCTGCGCTTTGCCGCGGCGATTTGTGAAGAGTCCGACGGCCGCTTCGTGGCGCCCGAGGGCATCTCGGACGGATGTACGACGAGCGATGATAATGAGGGGGCGAACCGGGCAAGTTCGGCCTTCCAGTTTGCCACCAGCGAAGCCGGCGCCACGAGCAGGCTCGGCGACAGAGCGGGTGCCTTTTGCGACTCGCGGTTCTTCACGTCCAACAAGAGCGCGATTACTTGGACGGTCTTTCCCAGTCCCATATCATCGGCCAGGCAGGCTCCCAGTCCCAACCCCGCGAGGAATCGTAACCATTCCACACCCGCGCGCTGATACGGTCGCAGCCGACCGTGCAAACCAACCGGCTCCACGCCTCCAGCACTCTGCAGCTCGCGCAGTTCACGCAGCATGGCTTCGAGCGCCTTGCCGGGCACGATGCCAGTCCACTGTGCGTCGCCGGTCGCCGGCATGGCCGCCCCGGAGTCCAGCGTCAGGCCCGACAACAGCCGCATTCCTTCGAAAAAACTGACGCCGCCGCGCTTGGCGTCGACCTCTACTTTCTTCCAATGTTGCAATGCCTCGTTGAGCTTTTGGCGATCAATCTCGATCCAGCGGCCTTTCAGCCAGATCAGCTCACCCGTCGATTCCAAAAGCGTCTGCAATTCCTTGGCGCTGAGCCGCTCGTCCTCCAGCACCACCTCGACGGAAAAATCGAGCAGTGCGTCCGCGCCTAACACCGATCCTTTGCGCTCGCCAAGCTTGACGCTGACGATCGGACGCGGCGGGCGCTTGGCCCTCCACCAGTCGGGCACGCGCACTAGCAACCCGCTGTCCTCAAAGATGGGAATGTCCTGCAAGAAGCGAAACGCGTCGGTGGGCGTCCAGGCCAAGGGCTGATAGACGTCGCCCGATTCGACCAACTCTCTTACCAGCGCGCTCTGTTCGGCCGCTTGTTGGATCGGTGTTAGAAGTGAGAGAAGTGCTGGACGATTCTCCACTCCCAGGTATTCTTTCAACGCCTGGCCTAGCGGCTTGTGCTGAGGACGTCCTTGCGCCGAAAGCCGACTGCTGTAGGTCGCAAGGAACGCGAACGGGAACTGTTCGTCGCGCTTGTTTTCGGCCAAATGAAACGTCACGCGACCGACGAGACGCCAGAGGGGATTCTTCTCACGCAAGTAGCTCCGTAGCCCGCCCGGTGTTTGGACGGCTTCTTCGCGCACCAGCGCGTCCAGTTCGGTCCACCAGGCAGTCAGCATGTCGGAGCGAAGGTATTCGCCCCCGCGCATCGGCGGCGCCGCCAGCATCAGCGCGTCAAGCCGTTCTGGCTGGGGAGGGGCAAAGCCCGTGAAGCCGTCACCCTCCGGTTCGGGCGTGTGGCATACTTGTGTAAAGTACTCGCCGGCAAAGTCGCGGAGGAACGCCAGCTCTGGCGTTAACTGCGTTCGCAGTTCGCTGGTGGCTAGGGTCAGCAAGCCGCGCGCGGGCGACTCGCGAAAGGCCTTGCAGATGCGCTTGGCCGATGCATCGAGGTTATCGAGGCCACCGTCTGGCTGTTCGATAACAAGTGGTCGTCCATGCGGAGAAATGGCCAAGACGATCGACATGAGATCCATTCACTTCGAGCCGGTTCGGTCCGTGAATTGCGAGTCGGCCAGAACGATGTCGACCCGCGCGAGGTTCATGCGCCACGGTACTAATCGTAGCCATTGTATTCGTCCATGACCGGATCTTCCCGGCCGGCTCGCATCGCGGCTTCGACCTGGCTGGGATAGGTATCCTCTAGTTCTTCCCCGACCAAGGCCTGCACGCGCGCGAACACCGCTTCCTGCAAAAGAACCTACACATCCCCGCTGCTGGAATCAACAACCCTCAATGGCGTGCCAGCCGCATCGATTGCTTGCGTTTGTTCGTTTGAACGTTCCACGATCATGTTCGACTCCAGCAGAATGACAATCTCAAGTTTACCAAGCGAGAAGCAAATGACCACACGAGCACGAACCCAAACCCATGCAGTGCCTTTACTTGCGAATTGTTGCAAGAAGACACGGGGAGTCGAACAATCGTCGAATTCCTCGGGGAAAACATCGATTTCTCAGCAACGCGGCGAATGTTAGGACTTTCACGGCATCCTCCAAGGGCGGTTTGCGATGACAACGGAGACCTCAACCCACGTGAATTTCCTGATCAACCACGGGCAGGCCACTCGGTCTACCTTAACATGCTCGCGCGTAATCCATTTCATTTTTGGCCTCTTGTTTGTAATTGGGCTCGATCCGTCAGCTTCACTGTTACTCGTGTTCCCTTTCCCGGTTGACTTTCAATGGCAATCTGGCCGCCATGCGATTCGACGATCGCACGGCTGATTGCCAGTCCAAGGCCTGTGCCACCCCCATGACGAGCGGCGTCTACGCAGTAGAAACGATTGAACACATTTGGCAGATGTTCCGCGGGGATCCCGACGCCCGTGTCGGACACGACAATCTCCACATAGCCGTCACGGCGTTTTAGGTCGAGCGTCACCTTGCCTCGTTCAGGAGTGTATTTGACGGCGTTCTCCAGCAAATTGAAAAGCATACGACGCAAGCCGTCCGCGTCCCCGTTGACTTGACATTCGTCGAATGGGCATGAATGAAAGACGATTCCCTTCTCCTGGGCCAGAACTCGAATATGATCGGCAACCTCAACCGCAAGTTGGTCGAGTTGCACGTCCGCGCGTTTGAGCGCACTTGACCGCGAGTCTTCTCGGCAGAGATAGAGCAATTGGTCGGCCAAATTGGTGAGGCGCTCAAATTCTTCCAAAAGACTTTCCAGCGATTGTCGATATTCCTCCGCCGTTCGCGGGGCCCGCAAAGTGACTTCCGCCTCGCTGCGCATCACGGTGATCGGCGTGCGAAGCTCATGGGCCGCGTCGGCAGTGAACTGCTCCATATCTGCGAATGATTTTTCCAGTCGCGCGATCATGTCGTTGAGCGTGGTTGCCAGTCGCCCCAGTTCATCGTGCCGGTTGACAATCTCGATTCGCTCATTCAATCGGCCCGCCGAGATCTCGCGAGCGAGGCCCGTGATTCGATCGATAGGAGCCAGCGCCCCACGCACGAGTGCATATCCTCCACCCACCGCCGCGGCGAGCGCCAGGGGGCCAAGTATAAAGAGGGTGCCCAGTAGCTCGTTGAGCTCATGCTCGTCCGGTGTGAGCGATTCGGCGACGCGCGCCAGCAACGAGCCGCCCGGAGCGGCGATACGCCGAGTGGCGATTCGCCAACGGCTGCCATCGGCGGCTTGATAAGTGAAATAGTCAGTCCGATCCGAATCCAAAACAGGTCTCGGCGGTGGAAAGGGGGACTCGCCGAGACGGCGCGTGAAAAGCGGCTCCGAGCCACCAGCATCGCGGACGTCGAACAGCAGATGCTCGTAATGCCCGAACCTGCGATGCAGACGAGCGCTTACGCCCGCCTTCGTGCTCGATTCCTCAAGTTCTTCATCGATGCCTCCCAGTTCCGCGCTCAGGTCGCGATCCAATCGGTTCACTAGGTGGTATTCCATGAGGTAATAGACACCTGCGCCAAAAAGAATCAGGATAATTGCCAAAATGCTGCTGTACCACAGCGTCAGTCGCCAGCGGATCGCCAAGCGGTTCATGCTTCGTCCCTCAGCACATAGCCGACGCCCCGAACTGTCTGGATCAATTGTCGAGAATCCGGTCGTTCGATTTTCTTGCGTAATGCCTTAATGTAGACGTCGATCACGTTCGTCAGATTGCCCGTCGACTCCTTCCACACGTCGCGGCCGATCATATCCCGCGTAACGGTGGCGTTCTTGTGTCGCACAAGATATTCAAGCAACTCAAATTCCCGGCGAGTGAGCTCGATATCTTCGCCACCCCGCACGACGCGCCGACCGACGAGGTTCACTTCCAGGTTATCGGCACGCAAGACCAGTTCGCGAGCGGCCATGTCTCGCCGCAAGAGTGCCCGAATGCGGGCCAGCAGTTCGGCGAAAGCAAAGGGCTTGACCAGATAGTCATCGGCCCCGGCATCCAATCCGAGAACCTTATCGTCGACGCCGTCGCGTGCCGTCAGCATCAACACTGGCTTGGCAAAGCCACGCTGCCGCAAGTCGCCAAGCACTTGAAATCCATTTCGCTTTGGCAACATCACGTCCAGCACAACCAGGTCGACTTCCGCGGTCGTGGCTTGGTAGTAGCCCTCTTCACCCGTGACCGCCGAAATGACTTCGTAGCCTTCCTCTTGCAGCCCGCGTTGCAGGCTTGCCAGCAGTTTCTTCTGGTCTTCAACAATTAGCACGCGGGCCATATCTTCAGTGATTGCCAAGTGCAGTGACGGCCAATCGTGTCCATGCTCGTTCGTCAGAATCAATGATACCAGCGTTTACGGCCGTATGGCGGCACGGCCTCCATGAAGGGCAGATTAAAAATTCCTCATTTGGCCGATTTCGCTTCTCAGATGGCGTTTAATTGATACAAGGAGTCTAGGCCAGCAGCGCGTCTTGATGGAGACAAAGCGATGAACGCCAAGATTGTTCTCGCGGTGCTCGTTGCCTCAGCCTTGCGATTGGCCACCGGCGCATTCGCGTGTGATCTGAGCGCGGACAAGGTGGGCCAGACCATTGGCACCAAGACGACGACAACTCCCGATGGCGTAGTCCGCGTAGCCTGGCCGCGAAACGAGGTGAAGGTCACGATCGATGGTTTGCCGTTGCGGCCGTTCGCGGGCCTTGGTTCGTGGGCCGCGTTCCAAAAGACGGACCATGGCGCGATGCTGATGGGCGACACGGTCGTGTTTCAGGATGAAGTCAACCCGGCGATCGACGTGGCATTGGCCAACGGGATTGAAATCACGGGCCTTCACAATCATTTCTTCTTTGACGAACCGAAAGTGTACTTCATGCACATCGGCGGCGAAGGATGCCCGGACAAATTAGCCCAAGGAGTCCGTGCCGTGTGGGACGCCATCAAAAAAGTTCGATCGGCCAAAGCGGAACCGGCTCGTCGGTTCGACGATAAGGTACCGCCGCCGGGATCGCTCGATGCCGAGAAATTGGCCTCGATCATCGGCAGCAAAGCCGCGACTGAAGACGGTATCGTGAAAATCACGATCGGCCGTCATACCACGATGCACGGCGAAAAGTTCGGCGGCAGCATGGGTCTTACGACATGGGCCGCGTTCAGCGGCAGCGATGCGCTGGCCGTGATGGATGGTGATTTTGCCATGACTGCGTCCGAGGCTCAACCGGTGCTCAAGTCGCTGCGTCATGGCCGAGTCAATATCGTCGCTTTGCACAACCACATGATTGGCGAAGCGCCGGCTTATTACTTCGTGCACTTCTGGGGCAAGGGCGAAGCGGGCCAACTGGCCACGGCTTTTAAGCAAGCGCTCGACGATCAGGCCAAGCTAGCTGACAACAACCCCGCTCCCGATGCAGCCAGCATCGACCGACAAGTCCTCGACTTGGAGCGCCAGTTTGAATCGGCAATCCTGCACGGAGACCTCGCATTCTTCGAGCGCGTGTTGGCGCCCGAGTTCACTCACACGAGCCAGAATGGAAAGCAGCGCAATCGCGCTGAGTGGCTAGCCAACCACAAACCGGGCGAGACGCCGTACGAATCGCTCAACACGGATGGCCTCAGTGTCCGCGTCTTTGGCCCAACGGCGATCGTCACGGGCAAGATCGCGCCCAAGGGACGTAGTTTATCCGGGGCGCCGATTGAGGGCGAGTACCGCTTCCTGCGGACTTGGACCAATCACAATGGCAACTGGCAGGTCGCTGCTTTCCAGAGCACGCGGATCGCCCCATAGAAGAAGGAAAGTCGCCGTGAACCTGTTGCACAACGTGAAGAGCGAGCGTGCCATGGCCTGGCCGATTAGCCGCAGGACATTTCTGGCCAGCGCGGCGTTGGTGACGGCAGGCATTTGCCCCCGTATTGCGCAAGCCATTGACCCCTTTCCCCGCATCCGCCCGAGCCATCTCAAGCTCAGCCTGGCCGCCTATTCGTACAAGCCCTACCTGACCGGCGAAAAATCGCCGAAGATGGACCTGTTTCAGTTCGTCGATTTGGCCGCCGAATTGGCCGTCGATGCCGTCGAGCTGACCTCCTATTACTTCCCGGACATCGTCAACGCGGATTACCTTCACCGCCTGAAGCAGCACGCATTCGTTCTGGGCCTCGACGTATCGGGCACGTCGGTGATGAACGACTTCTGCCTGCCGCCAGGTCCAGAGACAGAACGTGAAATCGGACACGTGAAAACTTGGATCGACAATGCCGCTGAGCTTGGCGCTCCATTTGTGCGAATCCTGAGCGGCAATTGGATTCAGGGAACTCCCGACGAGGAACTCGAAGAACGTGTGATTCAGCGCATTGGCCAATTGTTGCCCTATGCCGAAAAGCGCGGCGTGATGCTGGCCCTGGAGAATCATGGCGGGGGCGTGACGACGACACCTGAAAACCTGCTGCGAATTGTCAAGGCAATCAAGGGACCGGCCTTCGGCGTCAATCTGGACACCGGGAATTTTCATGGAGGTGATCCCTACGCCGAAGTGGCGCAGTTGGTGCCTTACTCGGTCAATGTGCAGGTCAAAACGGAAATCCGCCGCAAAGGTCGCTCGAAAGAAGACGCCGACCTGCGCAAAGTCGTTGCCATGCTTCGCCAAGCCCGGTATTCCGGTTACGTCGTGCTCGAATACAACGCGCCGGAGGATCCGATGATGGCGGTTCCTCGTTACCTCAAACAATTGCGGACCTTAATCGCTTAGGATCACTAGAAATCCAAAAGGAGACGACATCATGCCAACGCGCTGGCTAGCCGCACTGATTTTATTGACCCCATCCGCAGTTCTCGCGGCTGAAACCTCGAAACGCACCTGGAATTTTGACGGCGAAACCACGGGCCAGATTGCCAAGGGTTTCACCAACGAAGTCGGCTCGTGGAGCGTCGTGGAAATCGGGCAAGGCAAGGCCCTCGCTCAAGCCGCCAAGAACGCGAATCCAGTCTTCAACATCGCGTTAGTCCGCGACGCCAGCGCCAAGGATGTGGACATCTCCGTCGAAATGAAGGCCGTCGCCGGCGAAACCGATCAAGGCGGCGGAATCGTCTGGCGCGCCAAAGACGCCAAGAACTACTACCTCGCCCGTTACAACCCGCTTGAGGACAACTACCGACTTTACAGAGTCGTCGGCGGCAAGCGAACGCTTTTGCAAAACGCCGACATCGCGCATTCGGATGGCGTGCACGCCTTGCGCGTGACCATGAACGGCGATCGCATTGAATGCTACTACGACGGCAAAAAATACCTTGATCAGAAAGACGCCACTTTCACTGAGCCTGGCAGGATCGGACTGTGGACCAAAGCCGATGCGCAATCCCAGTTCGACAATCTGACGCTCGTCGGCAAATGAATCATCCGGCAGACTATTGGAGAAGACGGTGGCGTGATGAAATTCAACGAAACTGCAAACACGAATGGTCGCGGGTTTCACTTCGGATTGGAGGCCGAGTACATGCTCGCCGATGCGCTGAGCTTTCACCCGCTTTGGCATCCCGACTTGTCATTCGAGACGCTCAACGCTGCGCTAGAATCGATCTCCATTGACGACCTGCCTCCGTTGGATGGCCTAGAGTTGGAGCCGCCGCACCGTAAACGGATGCCATTTGCCGTCGAAGGTTACCATGTGCCCGATCCTGACATGCAGCCGATCGACCTGCTGCCCAAGGGAATTGAAATCCGCACGCCGGTTTGTTCGACAATCGAGCAATGCTTGACTTGCCTCGCCAAGTTGCATGAGCGATTGCAGAATTCGCTGGCGAAGCTCGGTTTTCAGGCCGTGGCCATTTCGCATCACCCCACGGCAACCCACTTTGAAGGCCCGCAAAATAAACGGCGCTACGATTTTTGGCAATGGGCCATGGAAGTGATGGTCACCTACGGTCCGGACATCAACGTCAGTCTCCCGACCGACCTGCAAGCCAAGCTCGACATCCGTGATTTGTTCGCCAAAGTCAATTACTATGGCCCGGCATTGACAGCGCTTACGCTTGCATCGCCGTTCTACGAAGGCAAGCTGTGGACAATTCGTGGCCGCCCCGGCAAGTCAATACGCACTTATCGCCGCAGCGTGATCGCTCCAGCTTTGGAAGTCCACATGGAGGAGCGCGGTCGCCTGGAATTCAAGCTTTTTGAAGCAACAAATCGGCTCGACGATTTCCACGCCTACTTCCTATTGTGGCTCGCGCTGCTGTTGGACGACGAACTGAAGGGCCGGGCGACTAATCAATCACGGATTTATGATTTGGGCCAGGTCGCTCAACTGGGCGTCGATGCGCCAGAGATCCGCTCGCGAGCGAACGAAGTCCTATGTCGGACGCGCCGCGTGCTGGCGCGTCATGGCTTTGCAGCCGAAGCCCTTAAACCATTTCATGAGCGCCTGGACGCGGGGCGGCTGCCGGCGGACGGGCTTGTTGAACTGTATCGGCAGGAAAACTCGATTCCAGCCGTGTTGCGCTATCTCTCAGTGCTCGTTCCTCACTCAGCTTGTCTTACCGCCACGGCCTAGTTGCTAGATCATGGGGCATGGATTCTGCCGGCGTACTACTTGATGCTCAGGGCCTCGGGCGTTTTGTTCCCGGAACTCAACAGTGGCTGCTGCGCGACGTGTCACTTGCCGTGCGCGGCGGAGATCGCCTAGCCATCGTCGGCCCAACGGGATCGGGCAAGACGCTCTTACTCCGTTCGCTGGCGCTTCTCGACCCAATCGACGAAGGCCGGGTTCTTTGGCTTAGTCAGACAATCAGTGCACGCCTCGTGCCGGCCTTTCGCAGCCAGGCTACGTACCTGCACCAGCGACCTGCTTTGATTGAAGGCACGGTCGAAGACAACCTTCGACTCCCATTCACGTTCAGGATTCACGCACACCAAGACTTCGATCGCCGGCGCGTCGCTTCCATGCTGGAAATGGTTGGCCGGGGCGCGGACTTTTTGGCTCGAAGCTGGCACGACCTGTCGGGCGGCGAGGCACAAATTGTCGCGCTGGTCCGGGCCCTGCAGTTGAACCCTACGGTATTGTTACTCGACGAGCCCACTGCATCACTCGATGCCAGCACGACTCAAACAATTGAGCGGCTCATTTCGCATTGGCACGAACGAACCAATGGTAAACGCGCGCTGATCTGGGTAACCCATGATCGCCAGCAGTCGACTCGCGTGGCCCAGCGCGTTGTGCAGATGAACGCTGGAAAACTACTGGAGGGGACATGACCGTGGACGGATATATCGAACTGAAGGCGTGGCAGGTTGCGATTGCGGCGAGCTTAGTGCTGCTCAACGCAGCGATTTCCCTCGGCTTGCAATTAGGGCTGGGACGTTCTCTCGTCGTGGCCAGCATGCGGATGGTCGTGCAACTCCTGCTGATCGGATACGTGCTCCGCTGGGTCTTTCAGTCCGATAGCGTTCTGACGGTTCTAGCACTGGCCGTCATTATGACGATCATCGCAGGCGTGGCCGCGGTGCGCCGTACCGAAAGACGCTACCCGGGGGTCTATTGGGCAAGCTCCGTTTCTGTGTTGGTCAGTTCGTGGCTCGTCACCTCCTTCGGCATTGCAGCCGTACTGCAAAAGGCCGATACGTGGTACGAGCCGCAGTACGCCATTCCCATTCTGGGCATGATTTTGGGCAACACTCTCAACGGCATCTCGCTGGGACTCAACCGTCTGGAAGACGAATTGGTCGTGCACCGCAATCTCGTCGAAATGTCATTGACGCTTGGGGCCACGAGTTGGGAAGCCGCGCGCGGCCCAGTTCGCCAGGCGGTGCGCACTGGCATGATTCCAATGATCAACTCCATGATGGTCACCGGTATCGTCAGCCTGCCCGGCATGATGACCGGTCAGTTGCTCTCCGGCGTCAGTCCGCTGCAAGCAGTGAAATACCAGATTGTGATCATGTTCCTGATCGCCTCCGGTACGGCACTCGGCACGGTGGGAGTAGTTTTATTGAGCTTTCGCAGACTCTTCAATCGTAACCATCAGTTTCAATCCGGCCTATTGACCGCCGCTGGCCATAAGTAAAATCGTGGCCGAACAGAAGGGCACCGGGCGCGACTCCCGTTACACGCTTGTCATTTGCGACGACGTGCTCGCCGCACGCGTAGGCAACGATCCGATTCTGGAAGCCAAAGGATCGCGATTCTGCTTGATGCTGACAAGGGGACTATTGACATCACCCGCGACGATGGGTTTCAGCTTGGCCTGTTTTCGATTGAAGGTGACACGCTGACGTTCATGCTGGCCAATGTGAACCTGCCGAGACCCGACTCAGGTGAACTTCCCAAGCCGAAGCCGGTCTCCCCTCCCCAGGTCATTGACCGCAAAAACCGAACCCCGCCAACCCAGCAACGATATATCGTCAAGCGGTCATGAATTCTAAGGCCAACTATTGCCGCGATTTATTGTGGCATGCCGCCGAGCTCTCACGTTGGCCTGCGGCGCCTCACGAACGGGTCAGTCAATCACGCTTCTCCGATTGGCAGCATGCTAGGGGTCACGCGTTCGCGGTTTCGTCGACGCATGGCCACTCGTTCCATGCAACTCGCCTCGTCAATACAGGGTGGCGTCGCTGTAAGTTCAAGTGGGCGATACTGGACTCGAACCAGTGACCCCTAGCTTGTCGAGCGATCGAAGAAAGCGCCAAAAACCTCGCAAAAGCCGGCGGTTTTTACAGTTATGGATTTTACCTTTCGGCTGCTTTGGGGTCAATTCTAGGCTGTTTTGGCTGGTTTAGTCTGTCCTTAGTCTGTCCGCGCTGGCGTTCATGGGAGCTCGAACCAATACCTACGATCCTCTGGTAATTCGCGGAGGAATCGCTCGATCATCGGCTCGATTTCGTTCTCGATCTCCCGGATAGCCCATCCTTTGCCCTCCGAGTCGTATGTCACTCTTGCCGTCGTTAGGTGGGCGAGCGCCTTGTCGAGCCGATCCTTATGGGAAAAAAGGTAGCTGTACTCTGAGTCTGACGGCATCTTCCATCCTCCAACGAAGTCTCCAGCGACTACGTCATCGGGTCGGCTGCGGCCACGCCAGAAAAAATCACGCAATACTCGCGTATGGACCAGGAAGCTTTCGAGCACCATTGACGCCTCGCGCACTTCCTCCGTCGAGATGCCCGTGCCGACGCGCGGTGAAACGTTGTCTGGGAACACGGTGTCTAGGTCCAGGTCGAGCCGACGAAGTCTATCGGACGTGTATCTGAACATCCTTATTTCGTACGCTACCTTTGGAGCGACAGCTGGAGTGCAGGGTTCAATTATGCCGTCCACGAGGGTATTCCCTTCCCTATTATGACGAAAGTTTCAGGATTTGAACCTGAGCCCAATTCCGCGTCAAGCAATTGCGCCTCTTGCAGTTGCGCCGATTGCGAAATGTGCCGCGCTGCAAATGCGCTGCATTCAGGGTGCTTTCAATGGCTCGAATCGGCGGTGAATGACGCCGATCTGCGGCGCGTGATTGAAGCATGGGCCGACCTTCCGGAGCCAATTCGTCAAGCGTTAATCGCTCTTGTGGGGTCGCAAGGCCGATGACCAACTGAGTGAACAGGGCCAGAGGGTTAGCCAATGTGATTCAGTTCGCAACTTGATTCGTGCCCTTCAACCGCTCTAGTATCGGGACGGAAATCAAAGCAGGGAGAAAGTCTCTATGAGTTCGGAGCACGAAACAGGGCCTGAGCTCGCGACCGTGCGCGAGGCGCTGGGGCATCTTCTGATCAGCATTGTGAATGGAATGGTGCAGGTTCGGCGGGTAAACAGCAGGGCAGCGTTCTGGTTCACTATGAAACGAGCAATGGTTGGAAATTGAGCATCTTCAACGATGCCGGCGAGTGGGACTATCTCCATAGCCAAGGCTTCCCGACGCGATTCGCAGGGTGATGATCGCCCTGATTGATTCAGCGCAGCCATCCTAGACCGGTCATATCGCAGCCTGTCCGCCGTATAGGTATGCGGCCGGCCTATGGGGCTGATCCATGAAGCAACACACGCGCCGGGCGCGAAAGGACATACGGAGTTCCACCATGACGAACGATGGATACACCGCCCGGTTTCCCTTATTGCGACACCGGCAGGTCAGCGAGCCGGCGGCGCGCCTCCGCGGCACATTTCCGGCGGCGGCTGCGTCGCCAGCGGCCGGACCGACCGCTTGACGCTGCCCGAGCGGCTGTTCCTGCTGTGCGCCGACCCCAGGCCGGCATGCCCCAGTAGAAGCTGGGAGCTCGTCCCCCGGTGCCTTACTGCCAAAGGCATCCTGCAGGAGGAGCAGGCATCGGTTTGGGGCGTTCTGCCCGCGGCTCTGTTTCCGGTGGTTGATACTTGTAGGCA
>JACQFF010000188.1 GCA_016200205.1 Planctomycetia bacterium | reverse complement strand
TTGTGGAAGCGGAGCATGTCGAGCACGCCGACGGCCGGCAGTGCCGCGCCGAACAGGTCGGGGCGTTGCGTCAGGCAGGCGCCAACCAACAGTCCGCCGTTGGAGCCGCCGCCGATGGCAAGCTTGGGCGTCGAAGTGTACTGATGGGAGATCAGCCACTCGGCCGCGGCGATGAAGTCGTCGAACACGTTTTGTTTCGTCAGCTTCGTGCCGGCTTTATGCCAGTCCTCGCCATACTCGCCGCCGCCCCGCAAGTTCGGCAGCGCGAAGACGCCGCCCAACTCCATCCAGACCAGATTCGCCGCGCTGAACGAGGGCGTCATCGCGATGTTGAATCCGCCGTAACCGTACAGATAAGCCGGCGCCTGACCGTCCTTATTCAACCCCTTCTTGTAACTGATGAACATGGGGATCTGCGTCCCGTCCTTGCTCGCGTAGAAGACCTGCTCGGTCGCGTAATCATCGGGATTGAAGCCGATCTTTGGGGCGCGAAAGACGGTGCTCGCGCCGCTGGCAATGTCGTAGCGGTAGATCGTCGGAGGCGCGGTGAACGAGGCATAACTGTAGAACGTCTCTTTGTCAGTTCGCTTGCCGGCGAAGCCGACGACGGTGCCCAGGCCGGGAAACTTCACCTCGCTCAAAAATTTTCCGGCGATGTCGAACACCTTGACTTGCGTGTGGGCGTCCTTCAGATAGATTGCAAAGAAGCGGTCGCCGACGAGGGTGACCGATCGAAGCGGCTCCTCCGCTTGTGGGATGATCTCCTTCCAGTTCGCCTCGGCCGGCTGGCCCGTGTCGACGGCGATCACGCGGCCGCGCGGGGCGCGGTTGTTCGTCTTGAAGAAGAAGAGCGGGCCGTCGTTGTCGATCAGTTCATAGCCGGCGTCAAAATTCGCGATCAGCTCGACGATCGGCGCGTCGGGCTGGTCGAGTTCCTTGTAAAGCACGCGGTTGCGGTCGTCGGTACTCTTGGTGACCTCGATCACAAGATACTTGCCGTCGTCGGTGACGACGTTGCCGAATTTCCATTCTTTCTGATCGGGCCGCTCGTAAACGAGCTTGTCATCGGTCTGCGGCGTGCCGAGCGCGTGATAGTACAGTTTTTGAAAGTAGTTCGAGGCTCGCAGGTCCTCGCCGGGCTTGGGTTCGGGGTAGCGGCCGTAGAAAAATCCCTTGGCGTCCTTGGTCCACGAGGCACCGGAGAATTTGCTCCATTTGATCTGCTCCTGGCGGTCCGCTCCGGTCTCGACATTGCGGACCCTCCAGGTGATCCAGTCACTGCCGGCCTCCGCCAGGGCATAGGCCAGTTTCTTGCCGTCGTCAGTGACGGCCAGCCCCGCCACCGCGACAGTGCCATCGGCGGAGAGCATGTTGGGATCGAGCAGGACCTTGGGGGCGCTGTCGAACGACTCGGTCGTGTAGAGCACGCTCTGGTTTTGCAGGCCGCTATTGCGGCTATAGAAATATCGACCGCCCTCGATGAACGGGGGCGTGAACTTTTCGTAATCCCAGAGCCTTATCAGCCGTTCTTTGAGCGGCCCGCGGGCGGGAATCTTTTCGAGGACACCGAACGTGACCTTGTTCTCGGCCTCGACCCAGGCCCGCGTCTGATCGGAATCGGGATCTTCCAACGGGCGATACGGATCGGCGACCTGCGTGCCGTGGTAGTCCTCGACCACGTCGGCCTGCGGGGCGTCCGGATAGGCGCGCTTCTTCGAGTTAGCGACCTCCGCGGCGATTGGGCTCTCGAGGATCATCGCCAGGGCGGCTCCGGCAATACCGGCGATGAGGCGTTGATGCGTCATGAGTCCCACACATCCTTTCGAGGTGGCTTGGGAGAACGGACGGCGCGGTCGTTGTAGTGTACGAATCGAGACGCGGCCCGCCAAGCCAAAGGGGGCGCTTCACCGTTGCCGCACGACCCCGTCGGAGACTTCCCAAACGCCTTTTTTTGTTTTCGTTGACCGCGAGAGCGCGGCCGACGATAATCCGCGCGGCGGAGGTACCGCTGACCGCAACAGGTTTTGCGCGACCCCCTCTGCCCTTGGCCGACGGCGCATAGCGATGCCACCAAGGTCGTTCCAAGACACGTCATTCGCTTTTCGGGGAGGAATTTCGGTATGGCTGCCAAAATCTTCAAGCCGCTGGCTCTCATGCGTCTGTTGGGGTTTGTGGCGTTGGGGTTGGGCGTCTCGGCCGCGGCGCTAGCTGAGTTCAAGGAAGTGATGGTGCCGATGCGCGACGGCGTGAAGCTGGCCACGAACGTCTTTCTTCCCGCCGGCGACGGCCCCTGGCCTGTCGTGCTCACGCGCACGCCGTACAACAAGGGCCCCGCCAAAGATCGCGAAGCGCAAGAGGCGCCCTACACCAACAAGGTCTACCCGATCAAGGTGAACCTGTGGTCCACGGCGCTAGCCTTCAACAAGGGTCACAAGATCGCGATTCACGTCATGAGCAGCAACGCGCCCCGCTTCGAGCCTCACTCGAACACCTGGGAGCCGCTGGCCAGTTACGATTAGTCGGTCAAAGCCAACAACACGGTCCATCACAGCGCGACCGACGCCTCGCGGATCATGCTGCCGGTGACGAAGGTTTACGCGGCGACGGCAGCGGCCGCCGGGAAGTAGCGGCCTGGGAACCATGGATTGGCCGGGCTACCTCGTCGTTTGCGCGGTGCCCGAACGGCCGATTTGAGCCTGCCTCTGACTTTAGAGGCTTTTGGCCTTCTTCTTGCCTGCGTTGTGAGCCCTGAATTCTGATAACGTCACCGATCCATCTCCGTCCTTGTCCAATCGCTTGAACGCCTGCTCGGCCTTGATGGCCTTTTCATCCGTTCTCTTGCCCACGAGTTCGGCCAACGACAGTGCGCCGTCGCGATTTGTGTCGAGCCTTTTGAATACTTGCTCAGGCGTCCGTTGGGATTTTTTCCCCTTGGCGGCTTGGGCGGGAGCCGTGGTCGCGATAAGCACAACGAACGCCAAGAAAACCGCGGTAAGTTTTCTCATAATATGCCTCTGGATATTGAGTGGGTCGGATCGAGGGCAGCCGAGACCGATAGTTCTCGGGGACCGCGAGCGGCAGGCTGGCCGGTCAATAGATTAAACCAGCGACGCCGTCGTTGGTTACGGTGGCCAGCACGACTTTTGCGCAGATTTCCCTTTCGCGGTTGGTCCCGTACAGTCTCGGCGCTATTCCAATCCGCCCTGCTTTACGCGCCCGAAACCGGCCTTCGTGAGTTTCGCCAATTCCTTCATCAGACCTGGCGAGATCGAGCGGAAATTGAAGCACGACTTGCCCTGCATGCGCCGCTTCAATTCCTCGGACACCTCGTCGAGGAGTTCGGGCCACGCGTAGACGGTCATCAGATGGTAACTGACATACGATTTGCCGATCCGCACGCCCGCGACACACATCGGCTTGCCGCCGCGGCCGCCGGTGGCCAGCGAGTATTCGCCCCGCTTGTCGGCAACGACCGACAGTTTCTTCTCGTGCTTCTTGAGAATGTCCCGCAGGGTTTCAAACGTCCGCTTGAAGTCGTCGGTTTTGGTCATGCCGCTCACCCAGTCCGGAGACAACAAAATGGTTCACCGGCAATCGATCCATGCCCACCAGCGCCGCTCGAGACTACTCAAGGGAATCCGCCGTATCTTCGATCCGTCGGCTGCCGCGAAGAGTAATTCGCAGTTGCCCAAGACCTCCGAACCTGATGGTCGGGCCAGCACTTTCCAGATGATCGTCTTGCCGTCCGGCGACCAGCAGGGCGGACCATTCGGATCAATAACGAAACCCTCCCCCAAATCGTCGAAGCAAAAAACTTCGCGCGGGTTCGACCCGTCGCCATTGGCCACGAAGCACGACAAAACGGTTTTGCCGCGTCGGGAGTACCTTTGTTCGTAAGCAACCTGTCGGCCGTTGGGTGAAAAACGGCTCCAGATGGAATCTCTTTGCGGATCATTTGTCAACGAGCCCAGTCGTGTTCCATCCGGCTTGATCAGGTACAGGCTCCGTGGCCGATCACTATCTTTGCCGGAGAAGTCGATGACGGAAATCGCGCGGCCGTCGGGCGACCAATCCTCCGAGTAATCGCCGCGGGGCATTTCAAGACGCTGAATTTTGCGACTCGCGAGGTCGACGATCAGGTTTTCGTATTCGGCATTGTCATTTGATTGGTTGTAAGCTATCCGTTTGCCGTCGGGCGACCAGGCTGCGACGCTGCCGACGTTCACGCCCGCTTCTTCAACGAGTTTGTCATGGCGGCCATCGACGGAAAGCACCCACAGTGCCGGCCGCGCGCCCGGACCCGGATCCACAATGAAGGCCAGCGATTTTCCGTCCGGCGACACGCGGCCGGGCATCACCATGTGAATCTCTTTCAGTTCCAGAACCGTGCGCAAGCGGGTGCCATCGAGTTCCATCGTTTCAATCAGGTGACGTTCGTCATGCGTGCGATTCCCGAAGAAGACGATCTTGCCGAGAAACGAGGGCCGTGCTGGCGGCGCGCCCGGTTCATCGGCGAAGCAAGCATGGCCAAATGTCACTGCGCACAGGCTGACAATTAATCGGGAAATGAACGGCCCGGTGTGCGTTGCAGTGCCAGCCATCTAATGTCCTCTTGTGTTGCCGAAGGCGACAGTCCCATTTTTGCCCGAAGGACTACCCAAAATTGGGACAGTCCCCAATCTAAATCGTCCATGGGCTGCGCATTGTTGGCTTCAATAGCCGATTGGCTTCGGGGTCGTCCAAGATCTGCTCGCTCTCGGGATCCCACTTTAGTTTTCGGCCGACGAGCATGGCGATGTTGTTCAAGTGGCAGATCGAGGCGGTGCGGTGGCCGATTTCGGCGGTGGCCACCGGCTGCCGCCGGCTTTTGACCGAGTCGAGAAAATTGCGGTGGTGGCCGGGGCTGCGGCCGAGATGGATTTCGTTCTCGCCGATCGTCGCCTTGAGCAGGCTCTCGGACGAAGCTTCCAATTTGCCGCCGTGAATGTGGATGAATATCCAGCCGTCGGAGCCCTCGAACTTCAGTCCGCGCGGACCTTTGTTTTCGCCGATCATGGTCACCCCGCTTGCGAACTTGTTGACGAACTTGTAATCCATGAAGGCGTCGTAAAGGCTGGTTTTGGAGGCGGTGCCCGTGGCTTCGATCTCGACCGGGCCGGTGTCGTCGGTGCCGTTGCCGAGTTGCGCAATGTCGATCACGTGCGCGCCGCGGTCGGTCATTTCGCCGCCACCGTAGCTCAAAATGAAACGCCACCAAAAATGGCAACGCCGTTCGGTATACGGCGCCAGCGGCGTGTGACCGAGCCACGTGTCATAGTCAAAACCTTCGGGCACTTCCATCGTCGGCGGCACGCCGGTCATCTGCCGCACTTCCTTGTGATGGCCGTCGTCGCAGGGAAGATTGATGCGGATCGTGTGCAGCTTGCCGATGCGGCCGTTGCGCACCAATTCGCACGCGAAGCGCGAGCTGGCGCCGGAGCGTTCGTGGCTGCCGGTTTGCAGGATGCGGTCATTTTCTTTCACGGCCTTGGCGATCGCTCGTCCTTCGGCCACCGAATTGGCCAGCGGCTTTTCGCAGTAGATGTCCTTCCCGGCTTTCGCCGCGGCGACCGACGCCAGCGCGTGCCAATGATCGGGCGTGCAGACGGAGACGACATCGAGATCGGCGCGCGCGACGAGCTTGCGAAAATCGTTTTCCGCCGCGCAATCCTGGTTGCCATATTTCGCGTTCACCAGATCGCGCGCCCGGTCGCGATGCCTCGTGTCGACGTCGCACACGGCGACGACTTGCACGTCGGGGAATTCCATGAACCTTTTCATGTTGCCGGTGCCTTGTCCGCCCGTGCCCACGCAGCCGATCACGATGCGCTCGCTGGGCGGCACCGCATGCTTGCCCAACACGGCAGAGGGCACAAAATAGGGAACGCCCAGCGCGGTGGCGGAGAGGGCCGCGGCGCGTTTGATGAATTGTCGGCGGGTGGCACGATGACGCGTAGTCATGCTGGGTGCTCCTAAATCAGGTTCGCTCGTGGCAAGTGGCGAAAGTCGGCAGCCGTCACATTTTCCTCGAAACCGAGCGGGCGTGCAAAATCCGCAGCCACCAATCTGGGTTATATGCCAGGCGGGGGCGCAAGCGGAGTTTGCTAAACGAGGTTGGTTGCGGTACGCTAAGGCACACTTACCGCCCGTAGTCCGCATTGTTCAGCCCACCCGAGCCAAACCGATGCCTACCCTGCCACACACGCCCGGCCTTGAATACGCACGCATCAGCCGCCGTCGATTGCTTTGCGCCGGCGGGCTGGGATTTTTGGGTCTCAATTTGGCCGATCTGCTGCGGGCCGAGACCGTGGCCGGCCAATCGCCACTTGCCAAGGGGGGCAAAAGCCCGATCAAGTCGTGCGTGTTGATGTTCTACTATGGCGGGCCGAGCCATCACGACACGTGGGACATGAAGCCGCACGCGCCTTTGGAAGTGCACGGCGAATTCAAGAGCATCGCCACCAGCGTGCCGGGAGTGCGCATTTCGGAGCACCTGCCGCGTTCGGCCAAGATCATGGACCGCCTGGCCGTGATCCGCAGCGCGCACCACGGGATGCGCAATCACAACGCGGCGGCCGTCGAAGCACTGTGCGGCCGCACTCCGTTGAAGGGCGATTTGGAGTTGTTGGCCAACGATCCCACCACCGATTTCCCCTGCTACGGTTCGGCGGTCAGCTATCTATCGCCGCGAAAGTCCCAGGTGCCCTCTCACGTGGCGCTGCCGCACGTAATGTACAATGTGGTGAAACTGCCCGGGCAAACGGCCGGCTTTTTGGGGCCGGCCTACGAACCGCTGCAAGTCACCAAGGACCCCAATGCGCCCGATTTTCGCGTCGGCGAAATCGAGCTGCCCACCGGGCTGACCTTGGCCGAATTGGAAAATCGCCAGTCGCTCTTGGCGCGCGTCAACGCTCAAATGACGGCGGTATCTCCTTCCGCCGGTCAGGGAACCATGAACGCATTTTACGAGCGGGCTTTTTCGCTCTTGCGCTCAGACCAGGTGCGGCGCAGTTTTGATATCGGCCAGGAAGACCCACGCGTGCGCGAGCGTTATGGCCGCAACGTGCACGGCCAAAGCGCCCTACTTGCGCGGCGACTGGTCGAAACCGGCGTGCGATTCGTCAGCGTTTACGACAAGGTGACCAACGGGCTGGATAATTGGGACACGCACGTCAACAACTTCGGCCGACTGAAAGATCAACTGCTGCCCCCTTGCGATCAGGCCTTTTCGGCGCTGGTCGAAGATTTGCACGCCCGCGGACTGTTCGATTCGACGCTGGTGATCATGCTGGGCGAATTCGGCCGCACGCCGAAGATCAACAAAGACGGCGGGCGAGACCATTGGCCCGATTGCTACAGCGTCGTGATGGCGGGCGGCGGCGTCACCGGCGGCCTGCAATATGGCACCAGCGACAAGCTGGGAGCCTATCCTGATTCGAATCCGGTCACGCCGGGCGACTTGGCCGCCACGATCTTTTGGCGGTTTGGACTCGATCTGACCACCGAGTTGCACGACGCCACCGGGCGGCCATTCCGGCTGGCTGCCGGCGAGCCGATTTACGGGCTGTTTGCGTAGAAGATGTTGTCCCGCTCCCCTTGGGAGAGGGTTCTGAAAAGCTTCCAGGAAGACCCGGTTCTCTGGCCCCCAATGCCGCGATCGGCGTCGAAAGGGAGGGTGTCTTGCGGGAGCTGGTGATTCCAGGGACAATGCTCGGATTATTGGAATTTTTTCTGATTGAGCCGTCTCGCTTTCGAGCGCCGCGGCGGAACACGGCGCATTGGAAGGTGTTTGATCTGAGGCCAGTTGCAAATGCGCCACTTGTATCGAACTATTGAAACCTGCGCGCATTTCGGGGGGTAACGATCCAGTGGATCGGGTCTGAGTTGGTGCGAGTTGGTGCAGAAAGGCCGGAACGGTCCGATTGTGGGACCGTCAATAACCTTTTGAATCGCAAACCTCACTTTTGCTGAAGGAGCTTTCGTCATGTTTCGCCCCCTGTTGTTAGCCGGCTGTGCGCTGACGCTGGCCATGCTGATGGCTTCTTCGGCATCAGCCCAATTCTTTGGTCGCGGTATGCGGGTTCCGCCGTCGGTGCGGAACATCATGATGCTGCGCAGCGATGCGGTGAAGAAAGAATTGGATTTGAGCGCGGACCAACAGAAGTCGCTTGACGAGATTGCCGCGCAAATGCAATCCGAGGCGATGGAGATTATTTCCGGCCTCCAGGATCTGACGCCGGAAGAACGGGAAAAGGAATTGCCGTCGCTGTTGAAAACGATGACCGAGAAGGGCAAGGAACTGCAAGCGCAGGTCGATAAAGTATTGAATGCAAAGCAATTAACGCGGATGAAAGAGCTGTCAATCCAGCAGCGCGGCCCGGAAGCTTTTGAGGATGAAGAGGTCGCAACGGCCCTAAAACTCTCGGACGACCAAAAGAAAAAGCTGGTTGCGGTTCGCGACGAGGCGGCCGACAAGCAACAAGAGATCATCAAAGCCCTGACCAGTGGCGAAGGCGGCGGCGATCGTGCCGCTATCGGCGAAAAGATGCAAGCCCTCAGAAAAGAGCTCGGCGACAAAGCCCTGGCCGTGCTAACGGCCGAACAGCGTGAAATATTCGAGAAAATGAAGGGGGCCAAATTCGACTTTCCACAAGGCGGCCGACGACCGTTTTAAATTATAGAACCGCTGTTCGGTTTTTTTGAAACACGCCCTTGGACAGACAGGTACATACCACTGACTGTCTCCGGATAAAGGGCAGGCGACGGATTCCAACCCATTCAGATTGGTAAAATAATCGAGGTGCGATGATGGGACGATTTTGGCAAATTGCGATGGCTGGGGTGATTGCTTGTTGCGGTTCGCTTGCGATCGCGGCGGACACCGCTGGAACTCCCGTCGGCAAGAAGGTCGACAGCTTTTCCCTGCCCGATTTCCATGGCAAGCTCCACTCCCTGGACGACTACAAGGACAACTTGGTAGTCGTGGCCTTCATCGGCACCGAATGCCCGTTCGCACTCCCGAAGTGTTCTTGCTCGACCAGCAACGGATCATTCGCTATTGGGGCCGCATCGATGACCAGTACGGCTTCAAAACCGGCGCCGGTTACGTAAAGCCCAAGCTGACCGAGCGCAACCTGGCCGACGCCATCACGGAAGTGCTGGCCGGCAAGGAAGTCAGCAAACCGGTCGTCAAAGCCGACGGCTGCTTCATCGGCCGCGTCGCCAAGCAAAAGCCGCACGGCGAAGTGACCTACTCCAACCAAATCGCGCGCGTCATGCAGAAGCGCTGCGTCGAGTGCCATCGCTCGGGTGAAGTCGCGCCGTTCACGCTGGGCTCCTACGACGAAGTGGTCGGCTGGGCCGAAACGATTCGCGAAGTGGTACAAGAAGGCCGCATGCCCCCCTGGTTCGCGGATCCCAAATACGGTCACTTCAAAAACGATGCCCGCTTGAGCGATGAAGAAAAGCAACAGATTTGCACCTGGGTTGAAAACGGCTGCCCGCAGGGCGACGCCAAAGACCTGCCCGAGCCGCGCAAATTCGTCGAGGGCTGGCAGATCGACGAGCCCGATCAAGTGGTTTACATGCGCGACAAATCCTATACGGTTCCGGCCGAGGGGACGGTGGAGTACCAGTTTTTCCAGGTCGATCCAGGCTGGACGACCGATAAGTGGATTCGATCCACCGAGGCTCGACCGGGCAATCGCTCGGTGGTGCACCATATCATCGTCTTCGTGGCCCCCAAAGACGGCGGCAAGGGTGACGGCGGCGGACGCGGCGGGATCGCCGGCTATGCTCCGGGCAT
>JACQFF010000179.1 GCA_016200205.1 Planctomycetia bacterium | reverse complement strand
CTGCGATGGTAACATTCGTTGAAGAAAACCACTTCGTCACCGGCATTGAGCTTGGCCATCAGCAGGCCCACGATGGCCGCCATGCCGCTGGCGAACAAGAGCGCCGTTTCACCTCCCTCGAGCGCCGCGAGTTTGCGCTCGACGACTTTTTCGCTGGGATTGCCGTAGCGGCCATATTCTTCGCGCGGCAGTTTGTGTTCGATGAAGTCGATCACCGACGCCGTGTCGGGGAAGGTGTAGGTCGAGGCGCAGAACATTGGATCGGTGATCGCGTTTGCGAATTTTTGCCGGTCTTCGCCGGCATGAATCGCGAGGGTCGAGAATCCGTGGCCTTCGGAATTCGTCAACTGAGGATCGAGTTTCTTGCTCATCGTAGTTCGACCGATTGGCTTGGGGGTTGATCGACTCGGAGATCCGTTCCCCAGGCAAAAAAAAAGCCGCGACACTGCCCCAGCAGTCGCGGCTCACTTTTGCAAGTTGAATCGCCTTTCGGCTCTTGACCAGCCGGAAAACAATGGCACTTTAGCAGTCAGGCTGCAAGCGGCCGCAAATCCCGAAGCCCGATTATACTGTGCCCCGCAACGCTATGCAAGCACGCCAAAGTCGGCATTGGGGCGACGATTCCTTGCAGTCTTGCCAATATCGACCATACTGAAACGAATCTATCAGGGGAGGCATGAGGCGGGTACGAATCGGCCGGTAGCCGGAGACTGAATGATGCAAGAGCTCGTAACCACACGCTATAGCAACGAATTCCTGGCATTGTGCGGAATGGGCCTGGGCCTGGTGGCAATCGTCGGCTGCATCATCGTCACCGTCGCCATTGTGGTCGCGGTCTACAAACGCAAAACCCAGTTGGACGACATGGAAGCCACGATCAAGATGGAAATGATCGAGCGCGGAATGTCGGCCGAAGAGATCGAGCGAGTCCTGCAAGCCAAAATGGGAAGTCCGCCGGCCAAATCGCTCGCCAGTCTGTTCGACGCGATCGCGGCGGCGCGCAAACTCAGGACGCCGAGCCCAAAAACCGAGCAAGCCTGAATATGAGGCTGCTCCCTCCGGACCGTCCAAACCAGCCGACTACTCCGGTCGGCTTGAACCGTGGGACAGGGGCGCCACGTGCGCTTCGGGAAACAGGTTTCGGATTCGAGCCTGATCGGCTTTGCTGAAACCTTGCTCGGGCAGCAAAATCCACCACACCGGCTTGGCCCCGCACATTCGCCACACGACCGGCAGGTTCTCACGAATGGCGGCCGAGCGGGTTTCGCCGCTCGGAAACACAATGCTGCCTTCGGCTAACTCGATCTCCGTCAGCATTGCGTCCCGCTGCCGCACCTGGTTCGCGCTCCAGGCGACCCAACCGCCCAGGATGCCCAAAGCCAGAAAAGCCAAGGGCAGTGCGAACCGAAAGGGATGGCGAAAGGGTTTGGCAGGCGCGTCGATCATCGCGGCCATTATAAGCCCGTATCGGCCGTTGGTGGATTGTGTCGCGGTCTTTCTTGGCCCCACCCGCGCCGGGTCAACTGGACGTTCGAGCAAAGCGGTGGATACAATACAATCGGTAATCCGCTGGTTGACTCACGAGCAGGCGATCTCAGGAGACAATTGTCATGGGATGTTGGGCGAGCTGGATCAGCCCTGGCTTGGCAGCCGCGGTCCTGGTGTTATCGGCCGGCCTTGTGGCGGGCACTGACTCGCGGCCTTCGTCGGACCGAATTGCTCAGCTTTTACGCGAACTGGGCTCCGGTTCGTTCGTCGCTCGGGAGCGCGCCACGCGTGAACTGACCGACCTGGGAATCGTGGCCCGCGAAGCGCTGGCCGCGGCCACCAATGATCCCGACGCCGAAGTACGCGTGCGGGCGAGAGCTATTCTGGCGACCGTGTCGGAATCCGACTTCCGTAACCGGCTGGAAGCATTTGCCTCCGATTACGACGGCCGTCAGAAACAAACGCTTCCCGGCTGGGAGCAGTTTTCCGCCCGATTCGGCCCCAGTCGCGGCGTGCGGGAGCTCTTCGTCGAAATGCAAAGGGCTGAACCCGAGTTGCTCGAGGCGTTGACCAAGGGCGGCAAGCCGGCCAGCGACCTGCTCGAGCTGCGCTGTCATGCCATCATGCAGCACATGATGGCCAATCCCAATCGCGAAGGGCTCATTTCGCTGGGAACCATGGCCAGCCTGTTGTTTGTCGGTTCGACCGATGGCGTGGACGTGGACGAGCAGACGGGCATGCAGTTTTACGGCTGGATCTATCAGCCGGTGTTTCAGAGGAACACCCGCGGAGGATCCTGGTCGTCGGTGTTGAAAAAACTGTTGGGCACGTGGATTGTCAAAGACGGCGGTTCAGCCGCCACATTCCAGAACTTGATGTTGGCCGCATCCTTCGAGCTCAAGTCCGAAGGGCTCACCGTGGCCACCAGGGCTTTGGCCAACGAGGCTGGGCCCGCGCCGATTCGCCAGTACGCGATTTTGTCGATCGGCCGATTTGGCGGCAAGGAACATTTGCCGATGATCGAAAAATGCCTGCAAGACACGACCAACTGCAACGTGCTGCAAGCGAACAATCCGCCCCATCAGACCGAGATTCAAATCCGCGACGTGGCTTTAGCGGTACTGGTGCACCTGACGGGCCAGCACTTGCGCGATTACGGCTATGTCCAGGTGCAGCCCAATCCGCAGACACTCTTCCAGGTGGGCACACTAGCTTTCAACGACGCGGCCCGACGCGAAGCGGCGCTGAAAAAGTGGAGCCAGTGGCGCGCCGAACACCCAGAGCCCTAACGGTTTGGGCAACATCGTTGCCCAAAGAGCTCCTGCCAGCTTGAGCGGCCCCCGCTGCGCCCCCTCACGTGCCGCCCGGCGAAGTTCTCTTGACCTCGGCGGCCAATTCTCCGAATATCCTCGCTCGATTTCCGACCTGCCCAACATCTTCATCCGCCTGCGAATGTCTCGCCTGATGAGTCAGTGGCGACTAGGGTCCATGGGTTTTGCCCAGGAAGGTGCTCCATGATCCACCAATGTTTTAATTGCTCGGCGCTTGTCGCCCTATCGTGTCTATTGTTCGCTGGTGGTTGCGCTTCGCCTTACCGATCCGACCAAGGCGCGCTTGCCGGCGGCCTGGCTGGAGCCGGCTTGGGAGCCATCGTGGGCCATGCGGTGGGCAACACCGGCGCGGGAGCGGCCATTGGCGCGGCGACGGGGGTTTTGAGCGGCGCCGCGGTGGGCGGCAGCTTGGACGAAATCGAAGCCCGCAACCGCGCGGAAATCGAAGCGCGGCTCGGCCACCCCGCTCCGGCCGGGGCGGTCACGATGGACGACGTGGTCAGCATGAGCCGCGCGGGCGTGTCGGAGGACGTGATCGTCACTCACATTCACAATCACGGCGCCGCCGCGCCGTTGCGGGCCAGCGATCTGATTTTGCTGCAACAGCAAGGTGTCAGCCCGCGCGTGGTCCAAGCGCTGCAAGCCCCGCCCCCGGCCGCCATCGCCTATCCCGCGCCGCAACCCGTCTACGTCGCTCCGCCCTACTATGGGCCCCCGGGACCCTATTGGGGGCCGCCGCCCTATCCCTACTACTATCGACCTTATTCAAGCTTCGGCGTCGTCTTCCGCGGGCGTTAAGCCGGCACTAACCTGACGCGCGACAGGATTATGCAATTGCCAGCATGATGTTCGGTTGGCACCGATCACAACAAGTTGTCTGATGAGCCACCCAGTTATTGTTTGCATTCGCATTAGACTGTTGCGCATGCGGGTTAGTAACACCATGTGACCGCCGCTCGATTCGGGCCTGGCGACAGATTCGGGCCTGGCGATTGTCCCCGCGCGGCTGGTGAGCTAGCATGGACGTTTAGCTGCTTGCCACCCGCTCGACCGGATCGGTGCCGATGCCTCATTTCCGTGCTCTCGCCATTCTGGCCTGCTTATTCTCATGCTATTGCGCGCCGGTCGTGGCCGCCGACGAACTGGGCATTCGAGTGCCGGATGGTTTTGAAGTTTCGCTCTATGCCGATGACGCGTTGGCCCACGACATTTTCTCGATGACCATCGACGCCCAAGGGCGCGTGGTGGTCGCGGGCGCGGGGTACGTCAAAACTCTGCACGACACCGATGGCGATGGTCGCGCTGACCAGGCCACGCTGTTTTCTTCCGTGCCGGCCAGCGGCGCGCATGGCATGGTTTTCGATGGGCCCGACTTGATTTGCAGCGGCGACAACAGCGTGATGCGGCTGCGGGACTCGGATTCCGACGGCGTCGTCGACGCAGCGCCGGAAATCTGGACCCATCTGCGCGATCCGGAGCATGGGGCCAACGGATTGGTCCGCGGCCCCGATGGATGCTATTACCTGATCGGCGGCAACGATGCCGGCATCTCGGAGAAAAACATCACCACCTCCACTTCGCCGGTCAAACATCCGCGCTGTGGTGGCGTGGTCCGCTTCTCGAGCGACGGGAAACCGCTCGACGTAGTCGCCCACGGGTTTCGCAATCCCTACGATCTCGATTTTGACGCCGCCGGCCATCTACTCACCGTCGATTCCGACGGCGAGCGCGATCATCATCTGCCCTGGTACGCTCCCACCCGGCTGTTCGACATTGCGCAGGGCATGGAGCATGGCTGGCTGCTCTCGGGCTGGGCTCGCGGCTGGAACCGGCCACAATCGTTTTTCGACAGCGTCGAGCGGATGGTGGAAATCGGCCGCGGTTCGCCGACGGGCGTGGCCGCCTATCGTCATCGCAGCTTTCCCGAGCATTATCGCGGCGGGGTGTTTACCGCCTGCTGGACGCTGGGGCGAGTCTATTTTTTCTCGTTGACGCCCTCGGGGGCGACCTGTCGCAGCCAACTCGAGGTTTTCATGCAGACGACCGGCGACGTGGGCTTCGCGCCTTGCGATTTGGCCGTCGGCCCCAACGGTGATTTGTTCGTGGCGATTGGCGGCCGGCGCACGCGCGGCAGCGTGTTTCGCGTGCGGGCCGTGGGACGATCGGCCAGCAAACCCACAATTGACGATCCGCTCACAAGGGTGCTCGCAGCCGACCAGCCGCTGTCGAGTTGGTCGCGCGCGGCCTGGGTGCCCATCGCACGACAACTGGGCAAAGGCGCTTTTGAGCAAGCCCTCGGAAATGAGAAAATTGACGTCGCGTCTCGCGTGCGCGCGATCGAAGTGCTCGTCGAGCTGTTCGGCGGGCCGGAAGCCGCTTTGGCCGACAAGCTTTTGTCATGTCATGAGCCGGAAATCAAGGCGCGACTCGCCTGGGCTCTCAATCGAGTGTCTTGCTCACCGCAGTCGGAACAAATTCTCGCGCGACTCACAGCCGATGCCGATCCGCGCGTGGCGCGAGCTGCGTGGGAATCGCTTGCAATGAGCAACAAGATCGATCCCTCGCGGCCGATCCAGCCCGCCTGGTCCACGGCGCTGAGCAGCCCCGAGCGCCGCGTCCGCGCAGCGGCCATTTCCGTCGCTCGAGGGGTCGGGCAAGCGAGCTATCGCAGCTTCTTGAACAGCAGTTCACAAGCAATTGCAAATGGCAGTTCAAAGCCAGCGCAACGCTTGGCTCAACTCTGGATCGCATTGCCCGATGTTGCGGCAGAAGGCGATTCAGTGCACTTCACGCCCACGGAGTTCGAAGTCTGTCTGCAAGCGTTTGCCGAAGCGGGTTCCGGCGTTAACTTGCGCATCGAGGCCGTGCGGCTGCTCGAAGTTGGGCTGGGCGATTTGCGCGTCAAGGAAGGGCACGCCGAGGCCTACACCGGATATGTAGCCGCGTCGGCCGCGCAATTGGACGCGCCGATTCGCCAGATGATTGTGCGGCGGCTCGCCCCGGCTTTTCCCTGCCAAGACGCCGAGCTGAATCGCGAATTGGCGCGGCTGCTCGGCGTGCTCTCGGCCCAACACGAGAAACTGCTTCCGGCGATTGCCGGCCTGTGGAGTTCGCAAAGCTCGGTCGAGGACGACGTGCATTACCTGATCGTCGCATCGCTGTTACCGGGCGCTCGAAACCTGGAAATAACTGCGGCGACAGCAAAAGCCTTGCTCCGGCTGGAGAAGAAACTGGAAGACCTGGGGCAATTTCCCAGCCGCAATTGGCCCTTTCGCGTGGGCGAAGTGTTTGACGAGCTCTGCAGTCGCGATCCGGCGCTGGTGGACGCGATAGTGAATAGCCCCGACCTGGGCCAGCCCGGCCACACGCTGTTTGCAGAGCACTTGCGGGGCGATGCCCGAGGGCGCGCGACGCGAAAACTATGGGCCGAAACTGTTCGCCAAGGTCGCGAGCCAACGTCGGAACTGATCGCGCTGGTGGGAGAGCTTCCCGGGGAAGAAGCGTTGCCGATGCTCCGTTCGCAATGGGACGCAGGCGCGCTAAAGGACGCGATCGTGCAGTCACTCTCGAAATATCCGCAAGACGGCGACCGCTCGAAGTTCATCGAGGCCTTGTCGTCGCCGCAGCCCGCGATCGTGGAAAAAGCGGCCGTCGCGCTAGGCAATTTCGGCAGCGGCAGTTCGCCGGCGGAAATCTTCGCCGCACTGCGGGCCCTCAAGCAGGCCTGCGCCATGGACCAGCAAGACGAACCCCGCAAAAGTCTGGTTCGACTGCTTGAATTGTGGACCGAGGGATCGGCCGATGTCGATGAAACCGCGGACCCGCGCGACGCCTATGTGCCCTGGCTCGAGCTATTCGCCCAATACTACCCTCAAGAAGCCGCCAGGATGGGCCGCAGTTCCACCGCCGATGCCGCGGCATTGAAGGGCCGGCTGGCGCAACTCGATTGGTCCAGTGGCGACGCGGGGCGCGGCCGTCGCGTGTTCGAACGCCGCGCTTGTCACCGCTGCCATCAGGTGAGTGGCCATTTGGGCCCCGAGTTGAAGGGGGCCGTTTCGCGCATGTCCCGCGAAGACTTGTTCACCGCCATTGTCGACCCGAATCTCGAGGTCTCGCCCGCTTTCCAGACGACGGTTATCGCCACGGGCGCGGGCCAGGTGTATCATGGCGTGATTGTGTACGAGTCGCCGGAGAGCACCCTGTTGCAGACTGGGCCCGACACGACGGTGCGGATCGTTAATACCGAACGGTCTTCGGTCCGCAAGAGCACTCAATCGCTCATGCCGACCGGACTTTTGGAGACTCTTTCGGATCGGGATTTGAGCGATTTATACGCCTATCTGAGGACGCTCGGCGCGAAGTAGTTGCGACGTCATTTCGATCGCGTTGTGTTCAGCGCGCCGGTCGGTGTGGTCCAAGGTCCAGTCACGACACAATTTGCCTGGCACCTGGTCGAGGTCACCGGCCGGACCGATTGACGTCGGGCGTTGGAGATATTGTCGAGGCCGCAAGTCTTTCCGTTGCAGTTGGAGCGCAGCATGCCGAACGAACCGTCCCAGCAACTGCCCCCCTCGAAAGGCGAGGCAGGCCGGAAGAGCCGGCTATGGATTCCGGGCCTGATTATCGCGGTGGCCGCGGTGGGTGTCGCGGCGATTCAATACTGCCAGATCGCGGAGCTGATGCCCCCGTCGGATACGTTTTTGGCAAAATTCGTAATCATCGCGCTGTCGCTCATTCTGCTGTTTCTGTGGTTTGTGCTGCTCGGTCCGGCAACTCGTTCGCTGCGCACGCGCGTGGGCGCGATTACCGTTGTAGTTGCCCTAGGCGTGTTGGGGACTATCCGCATAGAGAACGTGAGCGGGAACATCTGGCCGAAGCTGCGATTTCGTTGGACGCCGCACGCGGACGAAACCTTGGCCAGGCCTTCCACCGAAGCGCTCGACGCCGCGGTCAATCTGAGCGAAACCACGCCCGAAGATTACCCCGAATTCTTGGGCCCGGGCCGCCGGGCGGCTCTCGACAACGTTCACTTGGCGCGCGATTGGTCGGCCCAGCCTCCGCGCAAATTGTGGCGGCAGCCCATCGGCGCCGGCTGGTCGAGCTTCGCCATCGTCGGCCATTTTGCGGTCACGCAAGAACAACGGGGCGAGGAAGAACTGATTACTTGCTACGACGTCGATAACGGCAAGCTCCAGTGGGCCCAGGC
This sequence comes from Planctomycetia bacterium, assembly GCA_016200205.1. Classification (GTDB taxonomy): domain Bacteria; phylum Planctomycetota; class Planctomycetia; order Pirellulales; family PALSA-1355; genus PALSA-1355. Next base: position 18,375 of record JACQFF010000179.1, on the reverse strand, counting down.
CACGCCGGTTCGCTTCAGTGCGACCATTGCCGGAATTGGCCCGCGGGCAACGCCCACGATTCACGAAGGCAAGGTCTATTCGATGGGCGCCGAGGGTCACCTGCATTGCCTCGATGGCGCGACCGGCAAAGTGATTTGGATGCAAAACGTGGTCGCGGACAACGACGCGAAGGTTCCCCAATGGGGGAAAAGCTGCTCGCCGCTGATCTACGAAAACATGGTGATCGTCAGCGCCGGCGGTCCGGGCGGCAGGTCGCTGGTGGCCTATGACAAACAGACCGGCAAACGGATCTGGGGCGGCGGCGGCGATGCGTCGTCGTACAGCTCGCCCACGCTCTTCAACTTGGGCGGTCAACTGCAGATCGTGATCGTGAATGAAAAAGTCGTCACTGCGCACGACCCGGCGGACGGACACATTTTGTGGCATCACCCCTGGCCGGACAGTGCAACCGCCTCGCCCAACGTGGCACAGCCGATCGCCGTTGGCGAAGACCGTGTGCTATTGACCAAGGGATATGGCATCGGCAGCGCGTTGTGCCAGATCGAACACGGCGCCGATGGCTGGCGAGTCGACCAAGTGTGGAGAACCAAGAACCTGAAGACCAAATTCACCAACGCCGTCGTTCGCGATCGCTTTGCCTACGGCTTGGACGAAGGCATTCTTTCGTGCGTCGAGATTGCGACCGGCAAGCGAAGATGGAAAGAGGGCAGGTACGACCACGGCCAGGTCCTGTTGGTGGACGACCTGCTGCTGGTTCAATCCGAAAAAGGGGACGTGGCACTGGTCGAGGCGACTCCCGATGCGTATCGCGAGTTGACGCGGTTTTCGGCGGTCAGCGGCCAAAGTTGGAATTGCCCGGCTCTGAGCGGTCGCCGGCTGCTGGTGCGCAGCGAAGAAGAAGCCGCGTGCTACGAATTGCCCCTTGCTTCGCCCTGAGCTTTTCGCCCGGCTGGGCGCTTACTTGAGCGACTGCTCGAGCAGCCAGTCTTCCAAGATGATGTGTTCCACCGTGGGTGCGCGCAACAGAGCGGTGCGCGAGGGGAGCAGGGTCGTGAGCCAAGGCCGGCGCACGGCGCGGGCCATCGCCCGGAGCCCGAGGCTATTGAGCGAGTTTCCCGTCAATTGCGCCTGCACGTTGTCGCGCAAGCGATTGAACGTGGCGGGAATCAGATTCGGCGCGGGGCCGACGTGGATCACGGTTTCGATGCCGCTGGCCAGCGTTTCGTAAACGGCGTCCCACAGCCGTTGCGGATGATCGATCCATTGGATGAGAATCTCTCGGCTGTTGTGATCGCCGTAGCTCATCTTGCCAGTCACGAGCGAAAACACAGGCGGATTGGGCTTGGTGAATCCGCCTGGCAACGTATGCATCAACACGCCCGCGCGATTGGGAATGTTGCGCTGCCAAACCAACGGCGTGTGCATCGGAGGCCAAGGATCGTGGTTCTTGCGCAAGTAGACGCGCGCCGGAAACACTTCGTGCATCTGCCGCGCAAAGCGGTCGATCGTTCCGTTCTGCCCCAGCAGCAGCACGGTGTTGGGAGCCAGGTAGGCCGAAATGCCGATCACCCCTTGACCTTCGGCACTGATCACGAGGCACAGCCGCTTCACCTCTTCGAAGTCGAGCAGCGGGCCGCGAGAGAAAAGCACGCCCATGGTCACGCCTTCGGCGAGCGCAACGCAATCGGCCGCTACGGCCAGCGGCAGCTTCAGGCCCTCCCGCATCGCGAACACGCCGCTGGCGACCACGGCGGTCAGTTCGCCTAGACTATATCCGAAAATGAAACGGGCTCGATTCAAGCGAACGTCGAAGAATTCGTCGAGCAGCCGAACCTGCGCCAATTCCACGCCCACGATCAGCGCAATCGCTTCATGGTAGGTTTCGACCGTGGTTTCCTGGTTCTGCCGCACGCGTGCGACGAGATCGACTTTTTGTCTGACCACGTCGGAGCAAATCTCGCCCGCCTCGACCAAATAGCGTTCCACCACCGGCCCGTACACGCGATGCTCAAGCAATTCGCTGGTGCGGCCCAGATTCCGGACGTTGTAGCCCCGGAATGCGAACGTAGTGAACCCTAGGCGGTCCATGAGGTTGCTGGACATCGGTTGAACTAACCTTGCAGCCGGCGATGGGAATGGCGGGCGGGCATCATACCTCTATATTACGTCGGCATTCGCCCAAAAGTTTGCCAGCTTTTCTGAATTGACTTGACTTGCGCGCGGTGCCTTGCTCACCACCCGCGCGGCCGCTAAAACGAAGGGTAGTCACGGATCTCTCTTGCCTCGTGCCGCGGGGCGTGTTTTCATGCCTCAAAAACCCTCCCCAGAACTCGCCGGAATGACCGCTGTCATTACCGGTTCCTCCAGCGGAATCGGCCGGGCGATCGCTCTCGAATTGGCCTCCGCGGGGGCACATTGCTTGATTCACGCCCGCGGTAGCCGATCGGCGGCCGAAGAGGTCGCCGGACTGGTGCGAGGCCGGGACGTCGAGGCCCACGCCGTACTCTGCGATCTGTCCGATCCGGCGGCGCATCAAGAATTGGTCGAAAGGGCTTGGAATTGGCGAGAGCGGGTTGACATTTGGGTCAACAACGCGGGAGCCGACGTGCTCACGGGCCCGGCGGCCAACTGGACATTCCAGCGCAAACTCGACGAACTCTACCGCGTGGACGTGGCCGCCACCTTGCACCTGTCGCGCGCGATTGGAGAGCGGATGAAAGCCCGTGGGTCGGGCGCGATCATCAATATCGGTTGGGATCGGGCCGAGCACGGCATGGCGGGCGACAGCGGCGAATTGTTCGCCGCCATCAAGGGAGCCGTGATGGCTTTTTCCAAAAGCCTGGCCCGGTCGTTGGCTCCCCAAGTACGCGTCAATTGCGTCGCTCCCGGCTGGATTAAGACCAGGTGGGGCAGTGGCGCCTCGCAATACTGGCAGGATCGCGCGAAAAACGAAGCGCTGTTGGCCCGCTGGGGAACGCCCCAGGACGTGGCGTCCGCGGTGCGGTTTCTGGCCTCGCCGGCGGCTTCGTTCGTGACCGGCCACACGATTCCCGTCAACGGCGGTTCGAAGCAGTCGTAAACCCATTCAACACGCGCATGCGCGAACACATCCATTTCGTGACCGGGCGCCTGGCCGAATTCTCGCTGCGCAATCTGCTCACCGAGTTGGCGCCGCGAGTCGGCTTCGACTACTCCGTCGACGTGCTGGGAATCACCGTAGCGGCGCTGATGACCACCGATTGGATCGCGCGGCGGATCCAAGTGCCCGAGGGCACCTCGCGAGTGCTATTGCCCGGCTATTGCCTGGGAGAGTTGGGGGTCGTCGAGAAAGCAGCCGGCGTGAACGTCGAGCGCGGTCCGCGCGACTTGCGGCGGCTGCCCGACTTTTTTGGCCAGCGCGAGGCGGCGGACGATTACGGCGCGTACGATATCGAAATTCTGGCCGAAATCAATCATGCGCCGCGGTCGACGCTCCGGGAGATCTTGTCGGAAGCCGGAAAACTCCGCGCCGATGGCGCCGATCGGATCGACCTCGGATGCGACCCGGGCGATCCCTGGAGCGGCGTGGGAGAAACCGTTGGCGCCTTGGTCGAGGCGGGCCATCGCGTCGCGATCGACAGCATGAACGCAAGAGAAATCGAGGCGGCGGTTCACGCCGGCGCTCAACTCGTGCTCTCGGTCAATCGCAGCAATCGCGAGGCGGCGGTCGATTGGGGCTGCGAAGTGGTGGTCGTGCCCGACGATCCGGCCACGATGAGCGGCCTGCAGGAGACCATCGAGTTTTTGGCGGAACATCGCGTGCCGTTGCGGATCGATCCGATTCTCGAGCCGATCGGGTTCGGCTTCGCCGCCAGCCTGGGTCGATATCTGGAAGTCCGCCGCCGGTTTCCCGATGCCGAGATGATGATGGGCATCGGCAACTTGACGGAATTGACGGACGCCGATTCGGCGCCCATCAATGTCTTGCTGTTGGGTTTCTGCCAAGAGTTGGGAATTCGCAGCGTGTTGACCACGCAGGTGATCAACTGGGCGCGCAGCAGTGTGCGCGAATGCGATTTGGCACGGCGGCTGGTCTACTACGCCGAGCGGCATCGGACGTTGCCCAAACGCATCGAGCCGCGCCTGGTCATGTTGCGCGACTGCGAAGTACCGCGATACGGCAGCGAAAACCTCGCTCGACTGGCCGAGGAAATCAAAGATCACAACGTGCGCATCTTTGCCGAGGAGGGACAATTGCACGTCGTCAGCGCCGGTTTGCACTTAGCGGCGGCCGATCCCTTCGCCCTGTTCGCCAGACTGCAATCCGACGCGCCGCGCGAGGTCGATGCGGACCACGCGTTTTACTTGGGCTATGAAATGGCCAAGGCCGTCACGGCGCTCACGCTCGGCAAGGACTATCGCCAGGACGAAGCGCTCGACTGGGGTTTCTTGACCGTCAACGAACAAAGTCATCGCCTCGGCGGTACAGCGCAAAAAGGCGCTGCACCATCCACCCTTGAATCCGATCCCACGAAGAACACATGAGACCGGCAGCCTTGCAATTCGATACTCGATCGGCCTTCGAAACCGACGAAGGTTGCCGGGTCGAACCTTGGGACGCCGAGCTCGACGTCGAAGCTGTGCTGGCGCGCTTGTCGCGCCATCGTCATTGCCTGTTTTTGGATAGCGCGCGGCGCGACCCGGCGCTCGGCCGCTATTCATTTCTGACGGCCGATCCGTTTGATTACATCGAGCTTTCCGCCGGCGGACACGATCGCCTTGTCGAACTCGAATGCCGGATGGCTCGTTGGCGTTCGAACACGGTGCCCCGGCTGCCGCCGTTTCAGGGGGGCGCGGCGGGACTATTCAGTTACGACATGGGACGTTGGCTGGAAAAGGTGCCCGAACCGCGGATCGACGAATTCCAAACCCCCGCCCTGGCGATCGGTTTTTATGACGTGGTCCTGGCCATCGACCATCTCGAACGTCGAGCGTGGATCATTTCGCAGGGGTTGCCGGAAACGGATCGCGATGCGCGGCGGCGTCGGGCCGCCGAGCGGCTCGATCAGTTTCGCGCTTGGCTAAGTGACCCACCGCCGCGGCGGTCGCGCCGGCGATCGGTTTCAATTCCCGATTTATCGATCAACGAGCTTGCGCCGCATTTCTCCGTGCCGGGCCCGGCGGGACTCGTCAGCAATTTTTCCGCCGAGCGATACCTGCAAGCGGTTCGCCGCGCGATCGAATACATCCATGCCGGCGACGTGTTTCAGGTCAACATCGCCCAGCGATTGCTCTTTCCGGCCGACGACGATTCGCTCCAGCTCTATTTGCGGCTGCGCAACCGCAATCCGGCCACGTTCGCGGGTTATTTCGATTTGGGCGGATCGCAAATCGTCAGTGCTTCGCCTGAGCGGTTCTTGAAGGTCTCGTCGATGGGCGACGTCGAAGCGCGGCCAATCAAGGGTACGCGGCAACGGACGGCGCGGCCCGAGGCCGATCTGTTCGCCGGCGAGGAGATGCTGCAAAACGAAAAAGATCGGGCCGAGAACGTGATGATTGTCGATCTGTTGCGCAACGACCTGGCCCGGGTGTGCGAGCCCGATAGCGTGCGCGTGACGCAACTTTGCCGGCTGGAGACGTACCAATACGTGCAGCACCTGGTTTCGGCGGTCTGCGGAAAACTGGCCGAGGGCAGGGGGCCTTCGGATTTGCTGCGAGCCTCTTTTCCTGGCGGATCGATTACCGGCGCTCCCAAGGTCCGGGCCATGGAGATCATCGCTGAGTTGGAGCCCACGGCGCGAGGGGCTTATTGCGGGGCCTTGGGCTATCTCGGGTTTGACGGCGCACTTGATACCAGCATCTTGATTCGCACGATCACGGCCGGCCGCGGCTGGTGGCAGGCGCCGGTGGGAGGTGGTATCGTGGCTCAATCCGATCCCCAACGCGAATATGAGGAAACCTGGCACAAGGCAATCGGCCTCGTTCGGGCCCTTGAATAGTCCACGACCATGATCTTGTTGATTGACAACTACGACAGCTTTGTGTTCAACCTGGCGCGCTATTTCGAGCGTCTCGGGCACCCGACGCGAGTCGTGCGGAACGATGCCATTGAGGTGGCCGAGATTGAATCGCTCGCGCCGGCCGCGGTCGTGCTTTCGCCCGGTCCGTGCACGCCGAATGAAGCGGGCGTGTCGCTCTCGATCGTGCGCCGGCTGGCAACCAGGTTGCCGATCTTGGGCATATGCTTGGGACACCAAACCATTGGGGCGGCCTTCGGCGGCCGCGTCGTGCGGGGTTCCGAGCCGGTGCACGGGCGGACTTCGAACATTTTTCATGCCGGCCAAAGCGTCTTGGCCGGCCTCTCCAATCCATTCGTCGCGTGCCGCTATCATTCGCTCGTCGTCGACCGCGCCGGCCTGCCCGAGTGTCTCGAAGTCACTGCCTGGACAGCCGACGGCACCATCATGGCTTTGGCCCATCGCGAACTGCCGATCGTCGGGCTGCAGTTTCATCCCGAATCGATACTGACCGACTCTGGCTACGACTTACTGGCGGGCTTTCTGCGGCTGGCGCGAATTGGCGTGTGCGTGAACGTGCCGAGCATCGAGACCGAGCGCGACGAACCAAGCTCGCCCGGCTCGCCGTTGCCGAGCGTTCCGGTCACCTTCTAATCCCGAGGAGCGAGTCCGTTGATATTGGAAGGCATGGTCACCACGCTGAACGACGACGGCATCGTGAACATTTCGCCGATGGGGCCACAGGTCGACGAATCGATGAGCCAACTGGTCCTCAAGCCGTATCGAACGTCGACGACATATCGGAATTTGAAACGCACCGGCCAAGGCGTGTTTCACGTGACCGACGACGTCGAACTGCTAGCGCACGCGGCGGTCGGCACGATAGATCCTCCGCCACCGCTCGAAGATGCCCAGACAATTGAAGGCAAGATCTTGACCGGAGCTTGTCGCTGGTATGCGTTTCGCGTGCAATCGCTCGATGATCGCCAGGAGCGGACCGAAATCGTGTGTCAGGTCGTCGACCGGGGACGCCTGCGCGATTTTTGGGGATTCAATCGCGGCAAACACGCCGTGCTTGAAGCGGCCATTCTGGCCACGCGGACCCAGTTCTTGCCGGCCGACGAGATCTTGGCACAATTTGAACGGTTACGCGTCCTGGTGCAAAAGACAGGCGGCCCGGCCGAGCTACGAGCTTTTGAGTTTCTGGACGATTTTGTCAGGGCCGAGTTCACACGATAGGGCGAACTAGCCTTCGGGCTTAGGCTTTCGAAATTATGTCTTCGGTTATCGAGATCACCGCTCCCAGCCGGCTGCATTTTGGCCTGCTGTCGTTTGGACAACCCGCGATGCGGCAGTTCGGCGGCGTCGGCGCAATGATCGACCAGCCCGGCCTGCGGTTGCTAATCTCCCCGGCAGACCGCTTTTCGCCCGAGGGGCGGTTGAGCGAGCGCGTTCGCGCGACGGTCGAACGAATTTCAAGCAAACTCCGGCTGGACACGGCGCCCGCCTGCAGGATCGAAGTGCTTACGGCCCCGGGCGAACATGTTGGTCTGGGCACCGGCACGCAACTGAGCCTGGCAGTGGCCGCAGGACTGAATGCCTTTCTGGGCCGACAAGAACTCGAGCCGGCCGAGCTAGCGACATTGGCCGGGCGAGGTGAACGCTCGGCCATCGGCACCTACGGATTCGCCCACGGCGGAATGCTTGTCGAAACCGGCAAGGCGGCCGGCGAGCCGCTTTCGCCACTACACCAGCGCGTCGAACTGCCAGACGCATGGCGATTTGTGCTGGTTTGCCCGCAGGATCAGTGCGGGCTATCGGGCGATGCCGAACGCCGCGCGTTTCGCGAGTTGCCGCCGGTTCCGCTGGAAACGACCGCCCGCTTGCTCAACGAAGTGTTCGAGGAACTGCTGCCCGCGGCCGTCGAGCGGCAGTTCGAGCGGTTTAGCGAAAGCCTTTATCGCTACGGTTATGCCGCGGGCATGTGCTTTGCAGACCGACAAGGAGGCCCCTTCGCCAGCCCCCGCGCCGCGAAGTTGGTCCGAACGATTCGCGAACTGGGCATCCGCGGCGTGGGTCAAAGCTCGTGGGGGCCAACCCTGTTCACGCTACTGCCGAGTGTCCAGGGCGCGGATACTTTCATCGGTCGCATTCGACAACACCTGTCCGACGCCGATACCGTGCTCGTTGCCCGGCCCAACAACTCGGGCGCCCAGATCACCCAGCACGCACAACGATGAAACAATCGGCCGGCACGCTCCTGTATCGCAACAACAGCGGACAGCTCGAAGTCCTGCTCGTCCATCCGTCGGGCAACTACAACCGTCATGCGCCATGGAGCATTCCCAAGGGCTTGCCCGACGAAGGTGAATCGCTGGAGGCGGCGGCACGCCGCGAAACGCTGGAGGAAACGGGGGTAACCGCCGGCCCGCTCGAACCCCTCGGCTCGATCACGTACACGAAGAGCCGCAAACAAGTTCACGCCTTCGCCGGCCAATCTGCCGCCGGCTCGCCGCGCTGCGCATCGTGGGAAATCGACCAGGCCGAATTCGTGCCGATAGAGCGCGCCAGAGAATTGTTACACCCCGATCAGCGCCCGTTTCTCGATCGGCTCGAAGAGTGGCTCAAGCCGTCCAATATCTAAAGGCTACTTCGTCTGCTCCGGTCCCAGGCGTTGCACTTTGATATCGCGCAGCGCCGCCGTCGTGGCGTATGTCGAAATGCCCAATGGGCGGGAGAGTTCGACCTCGGGACGAATCGAGATTCGTCGATCCTTGGTGGGCAGGTCGACCATTTGCTTTTTGTCGAGCCAGGCTTCGATCTTGTCGTTGCTTACGCGCACGCGAACCGCGTACCAGCGGCGCGTTTCGAATTCCTGGTACTTGGTGGTCTCGTTTTCCGAGGCATCGCTGCCGTCGATGCTCGACAGGCCCACCACGCCGCCTCCCCATCCGCCCACGATGAAACTGCACGGCGACTCGCCGACCGGAAAGGTGAGGCCGCAAAAGAAGTCGCTGCCATCGACGCGCATCGCTTCGAGCGAGACTTCATAATCGATTTTCGGGAATTCTTGCGTCCAAGTGATGCCACTCATCGGGCTGCCCATGGCGATCACGATCCGTGCGTCCTTGACCGCCACGTCCCCTTCGCCGCCGAACGCGGTTTTCTTCCAGCCCTGGAGAGTTTTGCCGTCGAACAAACTCTTCCAGGCGGCCTCCTTGGCGGGCGGCTCGCCTTGGGCACCCGTGGCCAAGAGCGTCGCTGCCAGAAGCAGCGCGGCCGCGTATCCAAGCTGCACAGTGGTGGTGGACATGGAAATTCCCCCTTCCAATTTGACTCGTAGAGGGGGACAGTCCCATTTTGGTCCGAAGACTGCGAAAAAATGGGATGGTCCCCGCGGCTTTTAACTCCGTTCTGGTAAAACGGCGTTCAAAATACTTCACCAGCCCATGTACCGCAAGGAATTTGTGTTCCGCCCGGCCCAGCCCCTTGGTCGCGGCCGTGGCTCAATTAGAATAGACGCATCCTCGATCAACCGCCTGCCGAGACAACGAATTCACCTGAGAAACAGCACCAAGGAAAGAACCATGCGCCAAAACCTCGTGAGGATTTTAAAAATCGCCGTACTCGCCGGAGCCGCACTGCAGCTTTCTTTTCAACCCGCCTTCGCGGTGGTCTTTCCGGATAAGAATCTGGAAGCCGCTTTGCGGGCCCTGGTTTTCGAGAAACGCGACAAGCCAGACGAACTGACCGATGACGACCTGCGAAAAATTTCCGCGCTGGAAGCCAAAGGCCGCAAGATCCAAAATCTCGCCGGCTTGGAAAAATGCACGAACTTGCTGCTGTTGGATCTCTCGAACAACGAGATCAGCGACCTGACGCCCATCAAGGGATTGACGAGTTTGCAATCGCTGAGCTTGGCGCAGAACGCGATTTCGGATTTGGTGCCGCTGATGGATCTGACGAAACTGCAATATCTCGAATTGTCGCACAACCAAATCCGGGCTTTGCAGCCCGTGAGCGCGATGACAAAGCTGTCGGCCCTCTATCTGGCGGACAATAAAATTGTCGAGATCGCTCCCTTGGCCGGTCTGGCGGGTCTTTCGTCGCTGGATCTGGCGAAGAACCAGATCGTCGATATCAAACCGTTGGGGGGAATCGCCCGCTTCTCGGTGCTGAAGCTGAGCGACAACGCCATCGAAGACATCGCACCGGCCACGCAGCATCCTCCGCAGAGCATGCTGCTCATCGAGCGCAATAAAATTACCGATTTGACGGCATTGGTGGCGGCCGCCAAGGCTGACGCGGAAGGCAAGAAGAATTTTGCTCCCTTCCTGCGCCTCTACTTGGCCGGCAATCCCTTGACCGACGCGGCCAAAAACGAGCAAGTCGCGGCGCTCAAAAGTTGCGGCGTGCGAATTGAAAACTAAGATCGGCCCAGTAAGAGGAAGACCACAACAACACAAAGGTCACAAAGAAGAGGGCTTTTGGTGCAAGATTCTTTTGCAAATGTTTGTCTTCGTGTCCTTCGAGTCTTTGTGGTAAGAAATTCCGATTATCCGAGTAGCTCGCGAATTGGCATGCCGGGGCAGATCACCAACGGGCGACCCAGGGCGTCGGGCAAGGCCAAATGCGCGGGCACGCCGAGGGCATGGTAGACCGTGGCCACTAAATCGACCGGGGCCACGGGATTCGACGCCGGATATGCCGCGTGGCGATCAGAAGAACCGTAAACCTGGCCGCCCCGGACGCCGCCGCCGGCCAGCACGGAGGTGAAGCAGCCGGGCCAGTGGTCGCGGCCGTCGCGCCCGGCGCCGGCGTCGCTGTTGCGCTGCCCAACGCGCGGCGTCCGGCCAAATTCGCCGGTCCAGACCACCAGCGTTTCGTCCAATAGCCTGCGCTCGCCAAGGTCATCCAAGAGCGCCGAAAAAGCCTGGTCGGCGGGCGGCATCAGCCGCTGGCGCAAATCGACGAAATTTCGATTGTGCGTGTCCCAATACACGCTGACGTTCTTGATGCCGTCGCTCGGCCAAAAGACAGTTACCAGCGGCACCCCGCGTTCCACCAGTCGCCGAGCTTGCAGCACCGATTGACCGTGCGGATTGAGTCCATAACGTTCGCGCACCGCCCGAGGCTCTTGCGAAAGTTCGAACGCGCCGCTTCCGGTGGCTGAGTTGAGAATGTCAAACGCGCGATGCACGTGCCGGTCCATCGTCGAAACCGCCGTGTCGTTGCCCCGCAGCCTGAGTCGTTCGTTCAGATCGCGCAAAAGCGAGCGGCGGTGATCAAGCCGTGCCAATGACATTTCCGCGGGCAAGCGAAAGTCGCCCACCCGGTAGTCCGGCTCGGCCGGGTTGGCGTCGATTGACAAAGGATCAAAGGCCTGGCCGAGCCATCCGGCCGATTGGCCGTGGCTTTCTTCAACAAATCGTGGCACGTCGTTGGGCAATTTCGGGCGGAGCGAAACAAAGGGCGGCAAAGGGTCGCGACCGCGCCCCAGCCGCGACAGCACGGCCCCGATGTGCGGCCAGTCGGCACGCAACTCGGGCGCCGTCGGCGGGGCCTGGCCAGTGAGCAAAAAGTGCGTGGAGGTCAGATGGTTCACGTCGGTGTGCGTCATCGAGCGAACGATGGCCAACTTGTCGGTCCGCTGGGCCAATTGCGGAAGGTGCTCGCAAATCTGGATGCCGGGCACCTTGGTGGCGATGGGCTTGAATTCGCCGCGAATCTCCGCCGGCGCCTGGGGCTTCAGGTCCCACGTATCCTGGTGTGCCGGCCCGCCCCACATGAAGAGCAAAATGCAGGACTTTGCCCGGCCAAAGCTCTTCGCGCGGGTTTCGGCATCCAACTCCGCTGCCCCCGCGGCGCGGCCGCGCAACAACTCGGGCAGTGCCAGCCCCAGCAGCCCCAAGCTGCCGGCGCGCAGCACGTCGCGCCGGCTGGGCGTTTGCAAGTGGCAGTGGCGGTGCGTCGGCATGTTCATGGTTATTATTTCGGCTTGTCATCATCTCACGTGCAATGATTATAATCTGGATAGATCGCTTGCCCCAGCGGTGATCGAACCACGGAAGGAAGAAGCGCGATGAGACCGTGCCGAAACCAAGCATTGCGGGTGCCTCGTAGTTGGCTCGCGGGGCTTTTCTCGCCGACCAGCCTCTGCATCGCGGCTTGTGCAATTCTGCCGGCGGCATCGTTCACGCCGATCGCAGTCCAGGCTTTCGAGAGGGATTTACCGGCCGCGCCTCGCCCGGCACTGACTGAGGCTCCGCCGGCCGAAATTGTCATCCCGGGTTTTGATCTGGAAGAAGCCCTGAAAGATGCCGACTCAAATGATGCCGCGGTCAAATTGCGACGCCTGAAGCCGCTCGGGCGATTCGAGCTGCTGCCCAATTGGGAAGCCGGCCGGAATGCCTGCACGCTGCTGCCGAATTACGTGCCGGGCAGCGTTGAGTTTCTGCTGCTCGCTCAGCCCACCTACCGGACAAATGCGCACCGCTACACGATATCCTTGACGCCCGACCCAACCGCGCCGGTTTCGAGCCCGACCGTTAAAACGACGAGCGAGCCGGCGGCGCTTTACAGCCTGCCGTCCGGTTCCAGTGTGGCGAAGTGACCCCTTCGGCATGATCATCGACGTGCATAGCCACGCGTGGCGGTATCGCGCTCATTTTGACGATGACTTCGTGGCTCAGGCCAAACGCGCCAAGGTCGACGGCAAAGTCGATCTGGCCGTCCGCTACGAGGATTATCGCCGCGGAGCGACGGACGATACGCGAACGATCGTTTTCGGCGGCAAGGCCCGCAAGAGCGGGTTGTGGGTCGACGATCGCTACGTGGCCGAATATGTCGCGGCCCACCGCGATACGCTGATCGGCTTTCTATCGCTCGATCCGACGCAAAGAGGCTGGCAGCAGGAGATGCAAGCCGGCCATCAGGAACTGGGCCTGCGCGGGATCAAGCTGTTGCCGATGTACGCCGGATTCCGGCCCGACGACGAGCGGCTCGATCCGCTCTGGGCTTATGCCTCGCGCCACGAATTGCCGGTGCTCTTGCACACCGGCACGACTTTTGTTTCGCAAGCCCCCTTGGAATGCACCTTGCCGCGCCATCTCGATCCGGTGGCCGCGCGCTTTCCGGACGTGAAGATCATCATGGCCCATCTGGGACATCCGTATGAGGGCGAGTGCGTGGTCGTGATTCGCAAACATCCGAATGTCTATGCCGACATCAGCGCGCTGCACTATCGCCCGTTTCAGCTCTATCACAGCCTGATGCTGGTGCAGGAATACGGCGTGTGGCACAAGCTGCTATTCGGCAGCGACTATCCCTTCACGACGGTGCGAGCATCCGTTGACGGCCTCCGCTCGCTGAACGCCCAAGTCGAAGGAACCTCGCTACCCCGACTCGACGCCCGGGCGATCGAATCGCTCATTCACCGCGAAAGCTTCGCATTGCTGGGCCTCGGCGAGTAGAGCCGGCTGCTACCTTACGCCGGTCAGCATGCGGATGGCCGTTTCGCGGACGATGGGGGCCGTGGCGGGGCCTTGGGACATCGATTCTTCATATTCGTCGGAGCGAAAATCGTACTCCGGAATGATGTAGCCCAGCTCGTCATTGGCCAGGCCCACGAGAATCCGCGGGAAGCCGGTCATCTTTTCCTGAATCTCGAAGCTGATCTCCGGCAACAGTTCGCCGGGAATCGTCACCATCTGGCATTCGCCCAGCGTGAGGAGCGCCATTTCGGTGACCACGCGGCCGCGATTCAGGCTGCGTCGCTTGTCGTACAACGGCTTGAAGCTGGCGTTGGTCATCGGAATTTCCACGCGGCGAGTGTCGAGCGAGTATTTGAAATTGGCCGGCGGCTGAGCCGTGGCCGCCAGATCTTTGACGAGCGCCGCCAGACCAAGGCCCGTCCCCTTGGCCTCTTCGTGGGTGCGGGCTTTATTGTCGCCGCTGATCATCCCGCCCACCGCGCCGTTGAGAAACACCGGTTGGCCGCCCCCGTCGCGACGGATCTGGTCGCACATGTAACCGGGAAAATCGGCGCTCAATTCCGACACGCCGCGCTCCAAGCCTTCCACGTGGCAGGCGAAATTGACGATCGTGGCGACCGGCTTGCCGTCGCCGCCGATCGGCTGAATGACCGACAGCGTCGGATCGACCACGCCCACGTTCCGCGCGTTGCGGATGTAGCCGATCACGCGGCCGCCGTCCATCGGCAGCTCGCGCGAGGCAGTCCGGAGTTCTTTGACCGGCCGCAGATTCTTCTCTGCCTCGGCCACGCATTTGACCACCTGATCCTGGATGTAGGCGATGTATTCGGCCGGATAGTGGCCGTAGACGCCGATCGTGTCGGGCGCCGCGTGGTTGTGCGACATGGCGAGCATCATATAGGGCACGCCGGCCGCCGCCACGCGCTCGCGCATCGGATTGATGTCGCTCGCGCTCATGCCGAACAAGTCGGCGCCGACGAGCGCGATCTTCAAGCCGTCTTTTTCGAACAGCACGCAGCGGGCCCACATGTCGTCGTGCACTGTGAAGCCATCGCGCACTTTAGGCGGCAGCCATTCGGGCGTTGTGGGCGTGATCTTGATTTCGGCCACGCCCGCCTTCAAATCGCCCAAGGGTGCGGGGTTAGCCGGCTTGGGCTGCGGGCCCTGGCGCAGGTGGCTCAAGTCGATGAATCGGCGCGCGCCAGAATGAACGCGGGGGTGGAGGTGCGGGAAATAGGTCACGCCGATTGTTTTGGCGTGTGCGTCGAAAACAAACCGCACTCCCTTGACCGAATAGTCCAAGAGCGTGAATGTGGCCATGCGAACTTCCTGCTCGGGCTCGCCCAACTTGGCTTCGACTTTCGCCCGCGTTTCATAACCGGCCGGCACACTAGCCGCCTCGACGCATGAGAACGCGCCCTCTTTGCCATGCAAATGTACGGAATCCAAGAGCCCCGGACGATCTTCGGCATTGAACAGCATCTTGTAGGCATACCAGCGGGCTTCCGATGTCGGCGTGCCCAGTGCTCTGCGCACGTCCAAGGCACTCGACAAGCCCGGGATCAGCCCATGGTAAGTCACCGGCGGCGGCGGATCGGTGTTTTTCACATCCCCTTTGGGAGCCTGGGCCGACGTTGGCGTCGCCAACAGTCCCAAGCAGACAATCGCGGTGCTGGCCAATAGTCGCTTGACGCCGGTTCTCGACTGACCGCTGCGATGCATTTCGAACCTCCCCCGCATGGGTTGACTGACGAAACAAAATGACCTCCAAAAGCGCGCCCATCTTACGCCAAAACAAAGCGGAAATCCAACGACGGTGAACATACGAAATGGAGTGCCGTTTTTTGGGTTCAGCAATTCGTCCCGCGGCCCTCCACCGGTATGTGTAATAAAAAATGGATAAATGCTTGACATTTTTGAAGATTTAGTAATATGATCAACTCTGGTAGAACGC
Organism: Planctomycetia bacterium; assembly: GCA_016200205.1. Taxonomy (GTDB): domain Bacteria; phylum Planctomycetota; class Planctomycetia; order Pirellulales; family PALSA-1355; genus PALSA-1355. The sequence goes on along the minus strand of JACQFF010000179.1, from coordinate 2,931 downwards.
CTACGCACGGCATTACGGCAGTGCGGTTTGGGTGACGCTGCAGGCAGAGCAGGGGTGTGGTTGACCATTCGATTCGCCATCTATCGCTGAGCCGTCGAAAACGTTTCGGCAGTTGCACAACCAAAGGAGGGCTCGCCAATGCACAAGACTTCAAGTTGTTGTATGGGAGTCACAAACTCGCGGTCGTTACGGACCTTCGTGGTATCGATCGCCGTGGTGCTCGCGTTGGGAGCCGCGCTGCTGAACGCTCCCCGAGCTTGGGCGATCGCTCCGATGCAGCAACGGACGGATCCCGCTCTTGGAACAACACTCTACGATGTTGTTAATCTGGTGACCGACCCAACGCTCAGCGTTGCCCCAGTCAACGCCGGTACGGGCTCGATCGTCCGTACGGAGATCGATGAAAACCTCAACGTGGGCTATTTTTGCGTGCTGACTGCTAAACACGTCGTCGACGATCCTAATATCAACCGGATCGGATTTGGGTTCTGGGGCGACGGGACCAATGGGGCCAACAAGTACAACCCGGTTTTCCCCATCACCAATCATTTCGACGGCGGCGCCACGGGCGGTGAAGACATTTCCGTGGCAGTCGTGCGTTACGGCACGCCGGACGCATTTTTCAACACGATTGCCGCCAATACGGTCGGTCTGTGGAGTCCTCCGGCTGGAAACAGGGCACAGACAGCCGCCTTTGTGATGGCCAATGTGGCCAGCTTCACCGAGATCGGCTATGGCCTCACTGCCACGCCGCATTACACCGCCGGAGTGCAGGACGGTTGGACTCCCGTGCTACCACCGCCGACCGGCCTTGGCATTCAACGTTTCCAGAATAATTTCCCGACGAGTGCCGGTGACCAGGGCGCAGCAGGCGCAATTGTCGGGTGGCACCCGCACAACCCTTCAACTCCCAACACGGGCGAAGGTTCGAGCTTCGGGGGAGATTCTGGCGGTCCGTACTTGCTAGAGACAAAGACGACTCGAACCGTTAAAGGACTCGACGACCCTCAGCACGAAGGGATGACTCTCCCAGATCAAATAATCCAGTTGTTCACGGATACAATTTTTGCGGTGCACACTTTTGGCAACAATAACAACCCTGCCTTGTATTCCGACGTATACGGCGCGGGCGCAGGCCAAATAGCCAATGACAATGGTGGCGTCATTTTGACCCCGGCCGACATTGCCTGGATCAACGGTGTTCCCTGCCCCGAGCCGTCCAGCGTCGTGCTGGCCGCCATTGGGCTGCTGGGCATGGTCGGATATTACTGGCGTCGCCATCGAGCCGCCGCGTGACAGTGTTGTGTTGACCAAGTTGACTTTAACTGGCAGGGCCGTCCGTTGACCGGGCGGCTTTGCCGTTTTTTGGGCGCGGGAAACTCCCAGAACGGTAGAGATGCCGCCACTCAGTCCTGGCTAACTGACGCTCAGAGGCCGCCCTTTGGCGACCGCACGCCGCGGAATCCAATGTGGCTGGCGGCGCTGCTCGGCTCGCCCCTGCCCCGGGCGCCGGGCACGTAGCGCGTGCAATATTGGTCGCTGCACATGAACGACCCGCCCCGCTGGACCCGCTTGGGCTGGTTGGGCTCCTGCGGATCGAAGCTCGAATCGGGGCCCTGTGGGTTTTTGGGGGGACTGTGCTCGTAATACTCCGGGCGATACCAATCGGAGCACCATTCCCAGACGTTGCCGCTCATATCATACAACCCGTATCCGCCCGCCGGAAAAGACCCGACCGGAGCGGTCGCGCGAAAGCCGTCGCTGGCCGTATTCTGATTCGGGAAATTGCCCTGCCAGATGTTCGATCGCCATTTGCCGCCGTCGCGCAATTCGTTCCCCCAGCAATAGCGCTGACGATCGAGCCCGCCGCGGGCGGCCAACTCCCATTCCGCTTCGGTGGGCAGCCGCTTGCCGGCCCATTGGCAGTAAGCCACTGCGTCGTGCCAAGCGATGTGCACCGCCGGATGCGTCTGGCGGTCCTCAATGGAACTGTCGGGTCCTTCGGGATGCCGCCAATTCGCGCCGGGTAAATACGTCCACCACGCCAGGGGATTGTCGAGCGGAACGGCTTGCTCGGGCGGTTGAAAGACGATCGAGCCCGGCTTCAATTCCTCGAGTGGCACGTCGGGAAACTCGCGCGGATCGGGTGGACGCTCGGCGATGGTTCGATAGCCCGTCGCTTCCGCAAACCGGGCGAATTGCGCATTGGTGACCTCGAACCGGTCCATCCAAAAGCCATCGACATAGACCAGGTGTTCGGGCCGGGCATCGGGGAGGTCATTGTCTCCCATCCAAAACCATCCGCCGGGCACCCACGCCATGCCCTCGGGTGCCGGCTCGGGTGGCGTTGACGGGTTGAGTTTCGGCGGGTGCGGTCGGACCGATGATTCATTGGTCCGTGAAGAACCCAGGACAAATACACCGGCCGCGACCGTGACGCCCGCAATCGACAAGGCCCAGGTCACCCACCGCGGGCGCTGGCGCCGCTGAGACCTCGCAGTGCTTGCGGCCGGATCCCGTTTCTTCATCGATGCGATTCTCTGGCGATCTTGTCGTGTGATGCCGATGGACCTATTTTCGCTTCCCACTGAAGGCCCGTCCAGCCGATTGTTATTCGCGGCCGGGCGTTGGCACCTTAAGCCCAGGGAAGGCCTTCCCTGGGCGTGAGCGAAACGGCGGAACTTGCCGTGCATTGGCCTTGGCCAGCGTTATAATGGCCGGCGCAGTCTCGCATTTTCGAATTTCAGGCGGTCCAATTTTGGAGGGCGGCGCCATGTTCGCGCGTACTTCACGCAGACGTTTTCTGCAAAATGCGGCGGCGGTTGGGACAGTGGCCGGCTTGGGGGATTTGACGTTCTTGACGCGGCTCGCGCCGGTTTCGGCGGCCGAAGCCCAGAGTGATCCGAACATGGTGCGATTGAACGCCGATAT
>JACQFF010000015.1 GCA_016200205.1 Planctomycetia bacterium | reverse complement strand
GGCTGGATCTCGCGGATCGTCGCCGGCAATCGCCTTGAGCAGCACCGCGCAATCGGCGGCGGTGCGGGCCATCGGGCCAACGTGGTCCAGATGAAAGCTGACCGGCACCACGCCCGAGCGGCTGACGCGACCGAAGGTTGGCTTGCAGCCGGCGACTCCGCAGTAACTCGCCGGGCGAGTAATCGAGCCGCCTGTTTGCGAACCGATCGCGCCCAAACACATCGAGAGTGCCAGCGCCGCAGCCGAGCCGCTCGAGGATCCGCCCGGCGTGTTGGCCAAATTCCAGGAATTGCGGGTCGGCGAGGGATCGAAGCAAGCGAATTCGGTGGTCACGGTCTTGCCGAGAATAATCGCGCCGGCCGCTCGCAATCGAGCGACGACCGTCGCGTCTTGGCGGGCAGGAGCGGTTTCGGTCAGCGGCGAACCGGCCCGAGTGGGGAAGCCCTCTACGTCGACCAGGTCCTTGATGCCCAGGGGAATTCCATGCAGGGGTCCCCGCCACCAGCCGTCGGCCAGTTCCCGAGTCAGTCGCTCGGCGGCTTGAAAGGCTGCGGAGGCGTCCACCACGACCCAGGCGTGAACCTGGGAATCGAAGCGATTTATGCGCGTGCAGCAGTCCGCAACGAGCTCCAGCGGTGTTGAATCTCCACGGCGAATTGCCGCCGCCGCTTCGACGAGCGAAATCGAGTCATCCATAAGTTCGGTCATACCATAATTAGGGATTTGGAGTTAGGGATCAGGGACGAGCGGTTTCGCCTCCAAACTCCTGATCACGAGCGCCTGACCCCGACTATGGTTTGCAAAACGGCCGGCATTTCACAACAATAGAGTGGGGCTAAAAGGTGACTTCGGTTGCCTGGCAATCTTGGAATCGATGCGTTTGGCAGCTCGGACATCAAAATTCGAAGTGGGCGAGGTCGTTGTCACGCCCGCGGCATCGGCAGCCCTCCACGCCAGCGGTCAGACCATCGATGATTTTCTGGCCAGGCACCAATCGGGCGACTGGGGGGAAGTCTCCGAGCAATTGCGCGCGGTCAATGAACGGGGCCTCGTCGAGCGATTCAACATACAGTCTGTCTATTCCACTGCTACCGGCGAGCGGCTCATCGTAATGACCACCGGGGACCGCAGCTTGACGATGGTCCATTTGGGGCTGCGGACGGATTGAAAATTCGTTTGCGCTGCCTGCCACGACCCTCCGAGGTCCTGCCTGCTCGATCGGTTCGTCTGGAGAATTCAACATTATGCGCAACCGACTCAGCCGCCCGAGTGGAATCTTGCTTTTGGTCTTCATGGTCGGTCTGAGCCGCGCGCACGGCCAAACGCCGAGCCCGCCGCTGCTTGGCAACGGTTCGTTCGAATTGGGCGATTCGGCGCCGCTGGCCTGGCAGTCGACCGGCGCGGGCGATTGGGCCACCGGGACGGCGCATCGTGGCAAGCGATTTCTGCGCGCCAATTCCGCCGCCGGCGAAGTGGTCTGGCGCAGCGACTCCCTGTCGCTCGAGCCCGAGGTGGACTATCGGCTGGAGGGCTGGATGCGAAGTCCCACGGGCGAAGCTCGACTGGGGATTGATCTAGTCGATGCAAACGGCACTGTCACGCGGTCGATCGAAGTGCCGCCAAGCGGCGGCCTGGTTGAGTGGCGCTATGTGGCCGTCGAATTCCGGACCGACAAGCCGCTGGCCAAAGTCTGGTTTGCCGCCAAGGGATCGGCCGATCTCGATGACGTGGGACTCACGCCCGTAGCCATTTCTTACCTGGGCAACCGCGACGTGCAAAGCGACGCCAAGGGCCGCGTCGGCTTGTGGAACGAGGAAAAAGACGGCAGCGTGGCGCCTGGCTCTCGCGGAGGCGCGCACCGCGGCGATCCCGAGGTGAAACGTCGCGATCTGCCGAGCTTGTTGGTCGAAAGCACGGGGGCCTGGTACGCGATCGCCTCGGTCAATTATGGCGTGCCCGCGTTTACCGACAAGATTGAGCTATCGGGCTGGGCTCGCTGCGAGGGACCGGCGAGGGCGCAGATTTTGGCGTGCTGGAGTGACGATACTCAAAAACTGCTGCGCGTTGACGCCAGTGCCGAGATGAACGGCGCCGACTGGGGGCACATCAAGTTGTCTCCCGTAGCACCACCGGAGCATTCCCATACGGTTCGACTGGTGGCGCTGGCCCGGGGCGGACGGGTCTGGTTTGACCAGTTTGATCTGCTCGAGATGCGATCGTCCAAGCCGGTGATTCGATCGTTTGTCAACCAGGTGGGCTATGAACTGGGCGGCGCGAAAAGCGCGATCGTGGCTACTAACTTTTTTCCCTCGGACCGCTCCACGCTGAACTTTCAGGTTGCCGATGAGGCCGGAAAGGTGGTGCTCGAAAAAGAGGTGCCCTGTTCCGGGCGGATTTATGGCGGTCAGCCGGACGATTGGGGCTGGTATTTTTGGCGAGCCGATTTTTCCGAACTGCGGCAGCCGGGAACGTATCGAATCGCTGGGGTCGACAACGAGGCTCGGGGCGAGTCGTTTCCGTTCGTGGTTGGGCGAAGTGCGGTTTTAGAGCGCACTGCGCAAAGCGCGGTCGACTTTTTTTTCATTCAGCGCTGCGGCTTCGAAGTGCCCGGCTGGCACAAGGCCTGCCATCTGGACGACGCTAAGCTCCCCGATGGGACGCACGTCGATGTTTCGGGCGGCTGGCACAGCGCGGGCGATTACAACAAACCGATGTGGCAGTTTGGGGACAGCGGCGTCTCGTATGCGTTGGCCACGGCCTACACGGCCCAGCCGGCGGTGTTTGGGCGATTCGATCGCGACAAAAGCGGTTTCGTCGACGCTTTAGACGAGGCGTGGTGGGGCGCCAAGTTTCTCTCGAAGATGCAAAATCCCGCCGACGGCTCGATGCTCGCCGACGTGCTGCAAGGCCCGGCGCGGACCTGGATGAAGTGGAGCGCGCCCGATGAGCATACGGACAACAAGATCGGCACCGCCGATGATCCGGTGATCGCCGCCGGCACGGGCAACGTGCCCTTGACGATCGCCGCCTGGGCCAGTCTCGCGCGCGTGCTCAACGAGCGGGGCGTGCGGAACGACTACACCGATCGCGCCGAGCGGTTGTGGAATTTTCTGGCCGCTTCCGAGTCGGCTGCCGCCAATCCGCTGTTGCTCGTTGGCGCTTTGGAACTTTTCCGCACAACCAATCAAGTGAAGTATCGACAATTCGCCCAGCGGAGCGCCGAGTCACTGCTGAAGCAACAAAAACCCACAGGCGCCATGCCGGGCGACACGGGCGATCATGGCGACGTGGCCGCCGCGGCGCTATCGCTGCTTGCCTTGCAATTCAAGGATGATCCGCTCCAGCGCGCCATTGCGGAGGCCATGCGCCGATATCTCGATTTTTGCATTGCGCGCACCGACAATCCTTTTGGCCTCACGCGCCAGGGGGTCGAAGAGCCGGAAGGCACGTTTTTTCATCCCAGCGTCGGGCTGGGAGTTAATTTTTGGATTCTTTCCCGCGCCTGGGCCGCCTTGCTCGTGCACCAACTGAACCACGATCCGCGGGCCCTGGCGTATGCGACCGATCAGATCGATTGGGTGCTGGGGAAAAATCCGTTCGACTTGTGTATGTTCGAGGGACACGGCGGACTCAATCCGCCGCGCTACCATCATCGCTACAACATGATTCCGGACAAAGAGCGCGGGGCCGTTCCCGGCGCAATTGCCAATGGCATGGTGCGCGACATGGGGATCGCCGACCGGCCAGGGTTCGACATGAGCCGCGGCGGCAACCGCTCGCCCTCGTTTCGCACCAGCGAGCCTTGGCTGGTGCATAACATGTTTTACTTATTGGCAGTGAGCGCGCTCGACAAGAGCGTCAACGAGCGACAGGCGAGTCCGTAGTCGAACATCCCGGACTACCTGCGTGTGGCGCAGACACTTGCAACCGCGCAGCCGGTGGCGCACGTCTTACACCCACCGCCGGTGGCCGCCTCGGTGCCGCAGCCGGGACCGCAGCCCTCGGTCACCGCTTCGGTAAATCGCCGGAACTGCACCTGCGTTTCGTAGAGCTCGGCCAACTCTTGCGTGAGCGCATCCAGCTCGGGCGTCATCTCGCCCAAAAAATAGAACAACAGCGTCTGCCCATCGAACAGGTGCTCGACATCCATCAGCGTGGCCGACAGGTTGAGCTCCGCCAACCGCGCGGCACAGGCTTCGTAGGCCGTCTGACGGTTCTTCTCCAAGCGGGCCTCGAGCAATTGATCTTCGATGGTCAGGCCGCGCAAAATCGAACCGTCAGCCCGCTGGTCGTCGGCCGGGTTCGCTGGCGGATCGAGGACTTCGCCCAGTTCCAATCCGCGGCCGGTGCGAACTACGACCCGTGAGTAACGCGGATAGCGCACGGCATCGACAGCCGTAAAGCGGCCGACGTGGCCTAAAGCTCCGACGCGAACAAGATGCTGTCGTCCCATGGACGCTTTAACTCGGGGTGACCATTGATTATGCGACCTCGAACAAAATCGCCTCGGAGCAGGGGACAGCCCCTTTTCGGTCCGAGGGCTCCGCAGAATTGGCATGCTCCCCGGCGACTCTGTAAGAGCCCCTTAGCTCGTTGGCCAATTGAACTCTCCACTTATTATTGTCGGCCGTTGACAGCCTTCTGCCAAGGTCGGTCAATTAGGACGGAGTCCTACTTCAATTCTTGCTTTTTTGCTCGATCGCGAGCCTGCCGAGATTAGATTCCCCTTGCGTAACCGGTCGCGGTGGCGATACTTATGTCACGTTACATGCCCATTTTCATGCGAGAGCTGCCATGATCGATCGGTCCCAAAAATCGGAAATTCGTGCCTTGTCCTCCCTGCCCGATTGGCAATCATTGGCCACTCGGATTCTCGCCGGTCACCAGCTCACGAGCGAAGAAGCCCTGGCGGTCTTGCACAGCCCGGACGAGCAATTGTTGGATCTGCTCTCCGCGGCTTACCGCGTCCGGAGGCAGTATTTCGGCAATCGCGTGCAGCTTTATTTTCTGATGAATGCCAAAAGCGGCTTATGCCCAGAGGATTGCGGCTACTGCTCGCAGTCGAAGGTTTCCGAAGCCGAGATCCCGCGTTACAACCTGCTCAACGCCGACAAACTGCTAGACGGCGCGCGAATGGCGGCCCAGCGGCAGGCCAAGACGTATTGCATTGTCATTTCGGCGCGGGGGCCGTCGAATCGCGAAATGGATGCAATCACCACGATCGTGCCGCGCATCAAGTCGCAATACAACCTGAAGATCTGCGCCTGTTTGGGGCTGCTCACCCCCGAACAGGCCGAGCGGCTGAAGGCCTGCGGCGTCGACCGCGTGAATCACAATCTCAATACGAGCGAGGGATTTTACCAAGAGATCTGCTCCACGCATACTTATCAAGACCGCGTGGCCACGCTCAAGGCGGTGCGCGAGGCCGGCATGGAGCTTTGTTCTGGCGGGATCGTCGGCATGGGCGAGGAAGACGCCGACGTGGTGCGGATGGCGTTTGCTCTGCGAGATTTGCAAGTCGAATCGATCCCCGTGAATTTTTTGAATCCGATCGAGGGCACCCCGCTAGCCGGAATGCGGCGGCTCAATCCGCGCTATTGCCTGAAAGTGTTGGCGATGTTCCGCTTCGCCAATCCCGATCGTGAGATTCGGATCGCCGGCGGCCGCGAATTGCACCTGGGCTCTCTGCAATCGCTCGGGCTGTATCCGGCCAATTCCATCTTCGTCGGCGACTATCTAACCACCAAGGGCCAGGCCCCCGAGGCGGACTACAAGATGATCGAAGAGCTCGGCTTCGAAGTAGCGCACAACGAAGAGCCGGGCTGCCGGTTGAGCGTGGCCGAAAGTCAGACGGCCTGATCGGCGTCGAGAGCTATGATCGCCCGAGTGGGCCTTGACAATGTCCGCGAGGCGATTCGGGTTGACTATCAACCCGACGCGCGAGCGAGGGAAAAACCGCGCCTGAAGCTCGCCCAGCAACATGAATCGAGCGCGAGCAATGATTGGCAATTGTACGTTTTGGCGCGGTGTCAGGGAAAAAGATTACGACTCCGCAAAGCCGTCACAATTTCTCGCGCGGCTCCTGCAACCGCCCCGATGATCCCTCCGACACAGGCAAGCAACAGGCAGATGCCAGGGTAGTCGATATACCGTTGAAACAAAACAAACCCAGTTCCTGACCCCAACACAGCAGCGACCAGGGATATGCCCATAATCCTAGCAACCGTCATGTTAACTACTCCAAAAATAAGGCGCTTGCCTCTGGGGTTCGGTAGTTGTGCGCCCCGGCGCGGCATTAAGGAAAACCCGGCCTTTGATTGTAGCAGTGAAATATTTCACCGGCAATGGCGTCGTACATTTCAGGCCAGGCAACGCCCTGGCTTCGCTGAAACTAGTTTTGCCCTTTGCCGATCGCGTATAGGGCGTCGAAGCTGCGCAAATAAATCCGGCCGCCCGAAATTACCGGCGAGGAGGAGATCGACTCGCCGATGCTGTTGCTGGCTAGAATCTCGAACTGCTTGCCAGCTTTGACGACCGTCACCGTGCCGTCGCGAGCCGTCAAATAGATCTTTCCATCGGCATACACGGGCGAAGCGCGGTGCCGATCGGAATGTGCGCGCTTCACGTAAAACTCTTGGCCCGTCTTGGCATCCAAACATATCAGCGTGCCGTCTTCGCGGCAGAGATACGCCAGGCCGTCGACTACCAGCGGCGAGGGAACGTCGGGCGTGTTGTGCTCGCGGGTCCAGAAGTGTCCTTCGTTCGTATCCGATAGGTCGCCCTTGCTGGCCGGATCCAAGGCCAGCACCGGCCCGTTTTTGGCCGACGGCACGATGACCAGGCCGGGCACGGCAAGTGGCGAGGCCACAAAACGCAGCGTTGGATTGTACCTGCCCTTGGGATTCAAGCCCCCGCACCGCCAGACCTCGGCGCCGTCAGTCAACTGATGAGCCACGATGTAATCGCAGCCATGGGTGAGCAAAAGTTCCAGATTGTTATCGCGATAGATCACCGGAGAGGCGTAAGAGTGTTCGCATTCCTCGCGTGCGTCGCTTTTGCGGCTTTGCTTCCAAATCTCGTTGCCGGTTGCTGCATCCAGCGCAAGCACCAGAGGTCCGCCGCTATGCAACAATTGCAAGTACAGCCGATTGCCGTCGAGCACGGGCGTGGAGGTCATGCCGAACGCAATGTCGAACTTTCCATAGCGGTCTTGCAAATTGAACTTCCAAGCCTGCTTGCCGTCGGCCGTGAAGCAGGCCAAATCGCCGGTGCCCATCATGGTCCAGACGTGCTTTCCATCGGTCGACGGCGATGGCGACGCGAAATTCCCTTCGTCACCTCGAATCGCCTGGTTATGGCCGGCGATCGCGTGTTTCCAAAGTTGTTTGCCTTCGGCGCTGATTGCCAGCAGCACCAGCTCGTTGCCCTCGGCCGAGGTCAAATAAATATGGTCATCCCAGACGACCGGCGTCGCTCCGGCGGGGCCGGGCAATGCAAATCGCCAGGCGACGTTGTCGGTCTTGCTCCAGCTTTGCGGCAGACCTTTTTCATGGCTGATGCCGTCCAGCCGGGCGCCTCGCCATTGCGGCCAGTTTTCCGCCCATGCGGAGTTTTCGAAAACGGCTGAACCAGCAGCCAGAATCAACAACATTAGCTGGATCGTGCGGTTTACATTCATCGCGGAAAAATCTCAGCAGGTTGGAAATAGGCGGATCGCGCCACTTACACCAAGGGCCTATCCGAGAACCGTCGGGGACTGTCCCGATTTTGCGGTGCCTTGGGAGCAAAATGGGACTGTCCCCTTGTCCGAGACGGACTGGCTCTTAGTGGCTCAACACGGCAGGCCCAAATCAGGAGCCCCCAATCGGCAAGGCCCTATAAGTTTGGTCGAAGAAACAGCCGACGTCAACAAGGCGAAAACCAGCGTCGAATCCCAATAGAAATGTCCCCATGCTGCAACCTCCAGCAGGTTACGATGGTGACACTTACGACGAGTCGGAAGGTACGTAAATGGCTGGAGCGGCGAGGCCGCGCGAGGCGGGGTGAGTTGCCGCATGCTCCGCGTCGAGTGCGGCGCCGGAATTGCGACTTCCGCGGGCCATCCACAAATCATGGCGCCTTGATTGCCGACGATGCAGCGGCCGGCGGCGGCGCCAAGCGAGCGGCGTCGCAGGCTGCTTGGGCCGGCGACGGCAGCCACTCGGCCAAGACGCGTTCGAGGCGTTCCTCCAATTCCGCCAACTGCTTTAGCGCGGCGTCCTGGCGCGATTCGATCTCCAAAATGCGAGCAGCCGATTCGAGGAGGGTGTCCATCGTGCGGGGGCGATTCGAGTGGCGGGGCAATAAACAGGGGGCACCCTAAGAAATCGACCTGGCCGGGGGCAAACATTCAGCCAGACTCGGCCCTCGGCCGGACGGGTCGACGCTTGCTCACTTGGGAAATTCTGAGGGTTAGTCAAGTTTTGCATCCCTCGCAAACGAGGGTGAACTGCGTGGTTGCGATCTTCTCGCCCTCCCTCGCGCTTCGTGCTTCCCCACATGAAACACCGCATCACGCTGGAAAAATGGCTTAACGTGGCTGGACATAAGAGCTAGCGGCAGGGTAGATTCTGTACAGTTCTCGATTGTAGACGAGAGCAGTTGTGTATCATTGTCAATCCAAGGGAGGACGTGTGGTTAAGTTGAACGTCAGGGACCGCGAGTCCATTCAAGAAGCGGTCCGCCGGTTCCGCAAATTGGTCGAGCGGAGCGGCATCAAGAAAGAAATGCGTCGGCGGGAATATTATGAAAAGCCGAGCGAGACCCGTCGTCGTGCCCGTTTGCGGGCCGCGCGTCGTGGCCGCACCGCGTTGCTGGAAGGCATGTAAACTTCCCTCGAGAGCGTTGTCCTCTGCAAGTCGTTTCGCGTTGTGTGTTGCGCTGCGCGCTCGACAATTGCGTTGAGCGTGCCGCGGAGCGAAAAAAAGAGGACGGACTTCTCGGCGGGTTCCCGCAAAAGTCGGCCGTTCTGATCGCCGGCGCGAAGCGAATCTGTTTAGGAACGGTCGCAAAATAACTTCCGCATTTCGTCGCTGGCGGGTCGTGCAAGCACGACTTCGGCGGCTGGTAATATACCGAAGTTATTCTTCGACCGATCCTTAGGTAGTCCAGCAAACTCGCCTCGGAGAAGGGAGCAGGAATTTTGCTCCGATGACTCCGCAAAAAGGACGACAGTCGTCGTCGGTTTTGTGAGAGTTCCTCAAAACAATATCTCGCCCCGCGCGAACAGGCCGTCGAAGCCCAGGATATTGGACGTATCAAGCGGCGTGAAGCCGGTCACCCGGTTATCAATCGTCTCTCCCTGACCGAGATCCCACCAGGCTTGGAAAAACCAGCCGGCTGACAGGAACGTGTACGGCGCCACTTGCCAACTTCCCCCGATTTCGATGTCGGTGACCGGAATGATCCGCGACATCGTACCTGTCTGAATGTCGAATTCGGTGGGGGCTGGAGCAGTGTTAAACTCGGTCTTTGAGCGGGTCGTGCGATAATCGCCGATTAGCAAGGCCGTGTTGGCTTTGGCATATACCGACAGCAGGCCGGTCCTGCCGAAATACCGCCGTCCCTGCAATCCGACGCGCGGACCCGCACCGACAAAACGCGCATTAATGTTGGCCACCTCGAGGTGGTTGCCGCTGGCATCGCTGAACGCGTTGTTGTTGAACCGGGTCACGTCCGCGATGCGGGCACCGGCGGACCAACGCAGGTCCCAGCGCGGACAGAAGCAGCAATCGCATGGATTTCGCGGGCCACCCAACGACAGACATTTCGCAAAATCAACGTCCAGGATATTGGCCGTCACGCCGCTATTGGTCGAGAAGAACTCGTTATCGCTTTGCGTATTGGTTTCCAGCACGCTGGCGATACTGACAGACGGATTGCCAGTCAGATTGGACGGGCCGTCGTGAACATGGGCAGTGCCCGTTAGCCGCCAATACGTCACGCTCACATCGCCGCCGCAATCGAGCAGCCGGTATCCAAGCGAGGCGCGAAACGAACTTTGATACTTGAACGGAAATTGGATGTCCTGGGCAGCGCTGGTCGACGATGTCGGCGTGTTCGTATTGTCGGCGGTCGTCGTGGTGCGACTCTCGGCGATAGCCTGGCTGAACCGCGGACGGATGAGCAGGTAATCCAAACCTGCGTACCACAGCCCGCGCCGAAAGCGGCCGTTGGACCAGTCGTCGGCCCGGACTGCCGTATCACTGCCGTCGTTCTCCTCCCAAGTCGAGGAATCGCGGGTCGGCACAACGTCGTCCGAAGCGGTCGACATGGCAATGGGTTCGAGCTGGGCGACCAGACGACCGGACCGAGCGGTGGTTCGCCGGGCGAAATCCGCCGGCGCATCGATGCTCATCTCTGAGCGGAGATTTTGGAACAATGGCCCGCCGCCGGGCTGAGCCGACCAGGCCGCCGGCGCCGCCAGGCAAGCTAGCGTCGCGACCGAGAGAATTCGTGCGCGAAGAACAAGGTTCATGACTCCCCCGTAGTCTCGAAAATCGCTGCCGCGGAAGCGGCGGTGCCAAGGGCCAAGCGATCCGGCCCCGGCTGCTGGGCATTGGCTCTGGGAAGCGCAAATGCCGATGGGTCTTGCCTAGATATCGGCACCGTCATAACGAGCATTGCAGGAATTTCCGCTAGAACCGAAAAATCCCGCAAACTCTCACAACGCGCCGTAGAGGCCGCGCTAGTGCCGAGTAGGATGGCAATTGAGACACGCCCAGCGGCCGAATCGAGCGATGCTGCAACGCGTGCTAGCAATCGAGAGCGGCCTAAGCACGGGCCGCTCGGCCCACCGCCGACGCGCCGCTTTTCGAATTAGGCCGCGCCTCGCCCGCGCAGCCTCAGGCCAGCTAAAGCCCACAAGCCGCCAGCCAGAAGCGCCCAACTGCTTGGCTCGGGCACCATCGGCACAGTGCCGGAGCCGGTAAAATTCGGAGTCAAGAACGGCATGACGGTGTCCTCGCCGTAGCCGCCGAAAGGCGCCATGCTCGTGGCCGTCGGGTGAATCACAGCGAAATTTGGCAGTGGGTTGGTCAGCGTTCCCCCGCCGGCAGTGCCCGCGAATGTGACTGTTACCTGGGAATTCTGGCTGGTGTCAGTGCCGGCGTTCATGTGGAACAGCACCAGGCGGTAATCCATGATCGGGGTCGTATTCGGGTTGTCCGGGCTGAGGCCCGTGCGAAATCGAACGAAATCGTTTGGCGCAAAGCCAGTGAATTTGATCGTCAAGACGTCGGACTTGATCCCGCCGGCGACACCATCGGGAGTCTGTAAAGAAAAATGAACGCCCGGCGACGCGTCGACCAGCGACGCCCAATCGAAATTCTTGGACAGGTCGCCGATGGTCATGCTGAGTTCAGTGATATCGGCGGTGGTCGATTTGTTGATCAATTCCACATAAGGCATCGTCCGCTCGAGCATGAGCGTGTGTTGCGAAACCCAGGCGGCATTATGTGCCACCGTCGAACTGCTGGGGTTGCGCAGCACGTTGATGTCCTCGGACAGGATCATCGAGTACGAGATCATATCGGCGCGCGCCGTGGCGCCGATCGCCGACAGCCAAAATACGGCTGCCAATAAGACCCGGCTTGCGCAAAGTCGATGGAATAAGGTTTGGATCATGGAGGCAATCGTTTGCAATTTGTTTTTGTGCGACACGGCAGCGCGCATCGTTAGCGGTGGTTTGAATTACGGGAACCGAACAGGGCAGAACAGCAAATGAATTCAGTCGGTCGAAGATCATGAGGCAATCGAACGTGTCGTCGAGCATCAGAGGTGCTCGGCGAGAACGAAGCCGTTCGCAGACTGGTTCGCGTCCTCGAAGACGTGAAAGCCCGGCCGCTTAGCCGCCAGCCCTCACGCGAGACACGTTGGAGAGTTCTGCCCCTGGGCCAAGTCTGGCACGCCGACGGTCAGGGCAGGCTCGCACGCAAGAAAGGCGCACCGGCGCCAACGTGGCTAAAGATTTCCGAGAAGCAGACCGTGCGATGTTTTCGACGGTGCTGTCCAGGATTTCATGAGCAAATGTCGCGGTATGTGAAGAAAGTGGAAATCCGCCGCTTCTCCTGATTACATCCTCAATACTAGTTGGAAAAACTTGAGTGTCAAGCATTCTACGACAGCTACGAAGACTTTAACCAAGTTGCCGGTTGCAAGGATTAGGGGCCGGAGCGACGGCCCGACGGGTGCAAACTTGCCGCGGCTTTACAGGCTCCAACGGGCCCCGCTGACGCCTTGCGGCGAGCATCCCGCGGGGGGACCGCCGGCTTTCAACCCACGGCCTTGCTGAGACTGAAGATCGGAAGCATCAAGGCCATGCCGATGCCCCCGACCACGACCCCCATGATCGTGATCATGATCGGCTCAATCAGGCTGGTGACGGCCTTGAGCGAGGTTTCCACCTCGCGATCATAGTAATTGCTGACCTTCATCAGCACCAGATCGAGCTTTCCGGTTTCCTCCCCGGACGAGATCATTTGCACTAACATCTTGGGAAACAAGGCATTACGCGCAAGCGCAGTGCAAATCTGATTGCCCGAGGTGACCGCTGCCAGGACATCCTGCCAGAGCTGCTCATAGTAGTAGTTGCCGGCCACGTCGGAGGAAAGCTGGATGGCTTCGAGCATGGGCACACCGCTGGTGATCATGGTGCCAAGGGTGCGAATGCTGCGGCTGATCGTTACTTTGCGGCACATTGGCCCGATGATCGGCAGGCTAATTTTGACCCAATCCAGCATCTTGCGGCCCGGCCGGGTCCGGCGGCCCCAGAAGAATCCGACGATGGCCGTTCCCGCTCCGATCATCCACAGGAACCAATAGTCGATCAGGTAGTGCGACAGCGCCATCATGATCAGCGTGGGCGTGGGTAGCCGCATTCCCCGGCTATTGAACAACGGAGTGAACTTGGGCAACACGAAGGTCAGCAGGAAAATCGTGACCGCAATGGCCATCGCGAGCATCACCGACGGATAGGCCAAGGCTGCCCGCACCTTGCCGCGCGACTCCAATTCCTTGCGCAGGTAGGTGGCGATGGCCTCGAGCATTTCGCCCAACTTGCCGGTCGCTTCGCTGGCCCTTACGAGCGAGACGTAGGTCTTGTCGAACAGCTTGGGATATCGCGCCAGGGCCGTGGAAAAATCCTCGCCTGATTCCACCGATGCTCTCAGGTCAGTCAGAACTTTACGCAGCGTGGGATTATCTTCTTGCTGTGAGATTCCGTTCAGCGCGGTCGAGAGGTTAATTCCCGTCTCCGACATGATCGCCAGCTGGCTGGTGAGATAGATGATTTCTTGCTTGCCGACGCGGCGGGGAAAAAGCGAAGCGTTATCTTCCGCGTCATTGATATCGAGCACCTGAAACCCGTCTTGCCGCAGTTGTTGCCCGGCGGCTTCCGCGCTGCTGGCTTCGAGTTGTCCCTCGATCAGATTGCCTCGCGCGTCGCGGGCCCGATATTGATATGGCATAGCGGCACCTCGGAGAGCAGCCTATGAACAGCTTATCCCGTGCTTCCTGTGGCTTCCGACACGTCGCGCACCTCGCCGGTGACGTGCAGAATCTCTTCAATCGTGGTGATTCCCTCGCGCACTTTGCGGAATCCGTCTTGGCGCAAAGTAATCATTCCGTCGCGCGCGGCGATCTGGCGTATGGCGGCGACCGAGGGGTTGTTCACAATCACATCGCGCAGCTCATCGGAAACGATGAGCAGTTCATGGATGCCGATTCGGCCGCTGAAGCCCGTGTTACGGCAGCGGCGGCAGCCGACCCCCTTTTGGAACGTATCGATGGGATAGCCCATCCGTTCCAAGGCTTTGCGCAGCGTGCGAGGGGGCTCGTAGGTCTGTCGACACTTGGGACAAATGCGCCGCACGAGCCGCTGCGCCAGAACGGTGTTCAGCGCAGCGCCGATCAAGTAGGCCTCCACGCCCATGTTGACCAGGCGCGTAATCGCCGAACAGGCGTCGTTGGTATGCAGCGTGCTGAAGACCAGGTGTCCGGTGAGGGCGGCTTGAATCGCCGTGCGAGCGGTCTCTTCATCGCGGATTTCCCCGACCATGATCACGTCGGGATCTTGCCGCAACAGCGTCCGCAAGGCTTTGGAAAAGGTCAGGCCGACGCGCTCCTGAACCTGAAACTGATTGATCAGCGGCAGGTAATACTCGATCGGATCTTCCACCGTGCAGACGTTGTTCTCCATGGTGCTGACGTTGTTCAGCGCCGCGTAGAGCGTGGTCGATTTGCCGCTCCCGGTTGGGCCCGTGACCAGCACGATCCCGTTGGGGGCGGTAATGTTTTCAAGAAATCCTTGCAGCACGTCCTCGGCGAACCCCAGCTCTTCGAGCACCAGGCTGACGGCGCGGGTGTCGAGGACGCGGATAACGGTCTTTTCGCCGCGATTGGTCGGAAAGGTGCTCACGCGAAGATCGATTTTGCGTTTTTCGAGCATCACGTGGATGCGGCCATCCTGCGGCAGGCGCCGTTCGCTGATATCCATGCCACCCATGATTTTGATACGGCTGGTGACCGCATTGATCAGGTGCACCGGAACCTCCAACGACTTGTAGAGCCGGCCGTCGATGCGATAGCGGACTCGCATGCACCGCTCGGAGGGCTCGATATGAATGTCGCTGGCGCCTTCTTTGACGGCATTGAAGATAATGTAATTGACCAGCCGGATGACGGGGGACTGGCCGGCCACCTCCTCGACATCGCCGATGTCGTCGATCGCCTCTTCGATGAGGGTGACGTCGGCCCCTTCCGAGTCCTCGATGATGTCGTCGATCACAAACACTTTCGAGTTCGGCAGCGCCGTGAGGACACGGCGAATATCCTTGCTCGTCGCGGCCACGATCTGCACGTCCAACTGCGTCAATTGGCGGATTTCGTCGACCAGGAACAGGTTCGAAGGCTCGGATAGAGCGACCGTCAGCGTGTTGCGAATCAAAAACAAGGGCAGCACCATGTTTTCTTCGATGTACTCGCGGGGCAGCACGTCGATCACGCGGTGATCGCAGAGCCGGGATTCCAGCTTGGCGTATGGCACGCCGTATTCGCTGGCCAGGCACTCGAGGATTTGATCTTCGCTGCAGTAGCCAAGGTCGACGAGGATCTCGCCCAGTAGCTTGTTGCCGCCGCTTGGCAGTTGCTTCTGCTGCGTCAGGGCCGCCTCGACTTCCTGCTGGGTGAGGTAGCCCTGTTCGATCAAGAGGCGACCCAGTCGCGGCGGGACTGTGCTGGAAATGTTCATAGGCTCGCAGCAGGCAAGTTATTGAAAGCTATTCACCGCGTCGACGACGCTTTCGAACACCTCGAGTTGTTGATCCAGGCGTGTAATCTCGAGGATCTTGCGGTTGATCGCGTTGGTTGTTGCGATCTTCAAATCGCCCTGCCGTTCGCGCAAACTCTCTTGTGCGTTCAAAATCGACATGAGCCCACCGCTATCCAACGATTCGGTGTGGTCAACGTCGAGCACGATCTGGCGGGCTTCCAAGCCGGCCAGGCAGGCCTCGAACGACTCGGTGTGTTCGAAGGACAATTCGTCGGGCGTGTGGACCACCAGCACGTTTCCGAAAAGTTCGGTCTGCAAGTTCATCGGAGACCTCTACATCTCACGAGGCCGTGGCATGGACGACGCCGAGGATCTGGTCGATGCGCCGCACGAGTTCGCGCGGGCTGAATGGTTTGGCGAGAATGGCGACGATTCCCCACTTCTCCATCATTTCTTGGTGTGCCAATTCGAAGCCCTTGGCCGTGAGCATCAAGATCGGCAGGTCCTTAAACGCGGGATCGTTGCGAATCCGCCGGCTGAGTTCGAAGCCGTCGCAACGTGGCATTTGCACGTCGGTGACCAGCACGTCGGGCCGATCCTGTTGGATGAATTCCCAGGCCTCTTGCCCGTCGTGCGCTATGCGCACTGCGTAACCCGCGCGGCTAACTTTGATTTCCGCCGCGCGCAAAATGTGGATTTCGTCGTCGCACAGCAACACTTTCTTAATCATCGTTCCCGCTCCTTGAGGCTTGGTTCGCGTACGATTTCCAAGCCCGCGTCAGGTGATCTGTCCGGCGCTGGGTAAAAACACGCTAAATACGCTCCCTTTTCCTAACGTGCTTTGGACGGCGATCTTTCCTCCGTGTACGTCTTCCACGATTTGCTTGACCAGCGGCAAGCCCAATCCGGTTCCCGCGGCCATCTGTTTGTCCTTCTGCACGCGATAGAACTTCTCGAACACTTTTTGACAGTCTTCCGCCGACAAACCGACTCCGTTGTCCTCGACATCGAATCGGAGTTCATTGCCGATGAGCCGGCTGCGGAGCGTCACCTGGCCGCCAGGGGGCGTATATTTGACCGCATTGGACAACAAGTTGATCGCCGCCTGAAGGGCCATGTCGCGATCGACCAGCACCGGCAAGTACATCGGGCTCAAATCACTTTTCAGCGTGATGCCTTTGGTTTCGGCGGCCGGATGAATGACTCGCAGAGCCTCTTCCAGCAGTTCGTTCAACGAGCGGCTTTGCTTGTTGACGCTCACCACGCCGGCCTCGATGCGTGCCAGGTTGAGCATGTTGTCGACCAGCCGCTGCAATCGGTCGGCTTGGGCGTTGATGATCTCGAGGAATTCTTCCTGGGTCTTCACGTCCTCGGCATCGCCATCGACCAGTAATTCGACATAGGCCTTGATGCCGGCCAAGGGGGTTTTCATTTCATGGCTGACGGCCGACACGAACTCGGCATTTCGCTTTTGAATGGTTTTTTGCAAACTGATGTCATGGAGCACCGCCACGACGCCTTGTGAGCCACTGTCGCTATCGGTCGGGCCCCCTTGCGATGGAATGTTTCGGGCCGTAACCCGATACCAGTGCGCCAAGCCGTGCGAGTCCGACAACTCGACTTCGCAGGTGCGCTGGCTGGACACCTTCCGTTTGCGGGTCTCCCTGAGCAGTTCCACCAATTTCTGACACTGCACCAACTTCGACAGGGCACGTGCTTCGGTCTTGGCGGGGCCGATGGAAAACAGCTCCTCCGCACTCGGATTGGTGAGGACGAGCTCCTCGTACTTGTCGATCGCAATCACCGGTTCGGCGAGTCCCGACAATACTGAATTCATGCGTTGGGCGTGATCTTCGTTTCGCTTGGAACGGCTTTCCAACGCGGCCCGTTGTTGCTCGAGTTCTTGCAATCGATCGCCCACGGTGGCCAGCCGCTGGTGCACGCGGGTTAAGACCGCGACCCAACTGCTGTCGGCCGGCAACGACGAGAAGGTCTTGGCGGCGGCGAGTTCGCGAATATCGGCCCCGCAGAGCAATTCGAGCTCACGCATCGCGGCGTTTTGAGTGGCCCAGACTTGTCCCAGCAGGTAGGCCAACGACGCGGCTGTTAGCGTCAAGTTCAGCAGGAATAGGCTCCAGCGCACCAGGGGCGAGTCGATGTCGAACCAGGGACCCGATACCCAATCCGCCGCCAAGGAAAGGGAAATGGTCAGTGCAATGCAGGTCAGACGCAGATGCAGTTTTGCCGAACTCATGAAGCTTCTCTCGTTGGTTTGATCTCAGACGCGTCAGCCGGCGCGAACCAGGCTCAAGCCCGCTAAAAGGCCAAGCCGGGGAACGCCGAATTGTGGAGTTCTTTGCGACCTTGGGGAACGGTCGACGCAGTAACGCTGTGTCGCGCGGCCGCGGATTGCGGTAGGCGCGAGTTGGCGATTGCGCGTTAGAGGCGAGGATCGAGACGGCGGGCCTGTTCGAAATGGCTTTTGGCCGCGGCGGACTGGCCTAACTTCTCCAACGTGCAACCCATCAAAAGGTAGGCCAAAGCGTTGGACTTGTCCAAGGAAAGTGCCTGCTGCAGGGCCCGTTGAGCCGCCCCATAGTCGCCCTGCCGATAATAGGCCGTCCCCAGCGTTCGCTGGACGGCGGCGGAATCGGAAAACCGGCCGGCCGTCGGCTGTAACAGAAACACCGCCGTGTCGGGTTGTTCGTGTCGTAACGACAGCACGGCGGCGCGGACCAGCAATTCCGCATCATCCGGCTCAAACGCGATGGCCTGCGTCAGCAGCGATCGGGCGGTCGGCACATCACCAGCCGTAAACGCCCGCTCGGCGTCGGCCAGCAGCCGCTGACCGCTGCCTTGGCCATTCGGGGCGTCGGATTGCCAGTCGGAAGCAAGCGCGACTGGCGACGGATTCGTAGCTTTGGGAGCCGCTTCAGTTGCGCCGACGGGTCCTGGAACAGACCCGGTGGAGGCGCGACAGCTTTGCGAGTACTGCTCGTTTTGTGGTTCTAATTCAGCCGCGCGCTGATAGAAGGTAAGCGCGTCAGCTTCCTGCTCCGTCGCCTCCAAGAGCAAGCCCATCATGTGCTGCAACCGCGCATCGTCGGGTCGCAGGGCAATTGCCAATTCCAAATGCTTGCGAGCCGACTCATATTCCTCTTCGGAAAGCAACAATTCGGCCAGCAGCGCTCGCGCTTCGAAGTGTTGGGGGCTGCGTTCGAGAAGACCCTCGAGGGCTTCGCGGCAGGCGGCCAGGTTGCCCTCGCGCCAGCGCGCGCGCGCGGCCTGAAATTGGGCGAAGTCTCGGCGGCTTTCGAACACCTGAAGCGCCTCGGCGGTGCGTTTCGCTTGCTGGACGGCAATGTCCTGCTGCGGCGAGACCAGGTTTTTGACATTCGCGCAGCCCGTCGCGCCCAGAGCCAGCATCATCATTGCCGCGACCAAGCGCGCCCGGCGAGCGTTCATCGAAACTCTCCGGAGCGTTGGATGGTGACGGCCCGGCCCGGCTGCCCGGGATCCCGGGGGTGAACGGTTATTGTCGGGGGGACGCTTCCGTCTTCCAGGTTGTCGAGCACCCAGGGGGCAATGGTTTGTCCATCAACCGCATCCGAGGGCGTGGCCATCGGCAGGGGGCCCGCCCCGGTGTGATCGCCATAGTGATTACCGGCCATGATATCGCTCCGCAGATCGATTGCGGCCCGATTCATGGGATCGAAATGGACCGCAATGTTAATAAACCGCAGGGCCGCTTTCTTGTCGTTGCCAGCCCAAGCGTTTTGCGCGAGTCGGAAGAATTTGCGTCCCAGATACCGCGAATTGAGCGGGGCCATTTCGTCCTTGTACACGGCGTGCTGTCGGTGGAAATCGCACGCCGCCTTTTCGCCTTCAATGCCGGCTTCCGGCTCGTAGACAATATGGGGCGTAATCAACACGATAATCTCGTTGCGGGTCTGGTTTCCCTTTCGGCTGCGGAACAGAAATCCGATCCCCGGAGCGCTGCCCAGCAGCGGCACCTGGCTGCCTGAATTCGCCAGGCTCTCCTGCATCAGTCCGCCGATCACCACGGTGCAGCCGTCGCGCACCATGATATTGGTCGTTACCTGGGTGACCTGCTTATTGGGTAACGTGAAGCCCTCTTTCACTTCGACGCTTCCCGTTGAAATCTCCGGGTGGACTTCCATCCGGATGAGGCCATCGGTGGAGATGAACGGCCGCAGCCGTAGCTGCGTTCCGACCTGGAGGAATTCCACCGATTGCGCGGTTGTCGTTTGCGTCAAGGTCTTGGTCACATAGCCTAGTTGAGAGCCGATAAGAATCTCGGCCTTGTGTTTGTTAAGACACATCAAACGGGGCGTGGCGATCACGTTGGTATCGCCGATGGTCTCCAGTGCAGCCAGGAAAGCTCCCAGGCTGCTGTCCAAGAAGCCCAGTTTCAAGCCATTGTCGGTGAACGAAACTTGCCCTAGGTCGGCGAGCGGAGAGCCGGTAGCCAGCACCACATGTTGTTTGTCGCGCAAAAATTGAAAATCGACGCCGAAGCTGTTCGAGTCCTTGAGTTCGACACTCAGCAACATGGCTTCAATCGCCACCTGCGTCGGCCGCTTGTCGATTTCCGCAACGACCTGGTCGATTTCCGCCAGGACGGCCTCGTAGTCGCGCACCACGATGACCTCGTTCTGAGCGAAGGTGTCGCCTCCGGCTTGGGTGCCGTCCGCGCCGATGCCGCTTTGAGCAGGGGGCGAGACGGCAATCGGCGATACGCTCGTCCTGAGGCCAGCGCTGCCGGCGGGCGTCAATAACGGCATAATCAGCGGCTGCAATTCCGCGGCTTTCACGTAATTGGGGCGATAGACCCGGGTGCTGATCCGATCGGTGGATTGGGCCATGCCCTGAATGTCCTGTGGAGTGCCGACGTAAATGAACTTGCCTTCTCGCCGCGCGATAAAGCCGGTCGACTTGAGAATTGCCGCCAGCGCGGTATCGACATTCACCTTGTTGAGCGACACCGACACGGTGCCTTGCACGTGGTTGCTGGCCAAGATGTTCAAGCCGCCCTGCTCGCTGATTTGGTCGAGCACGGCCCGCAGTTCGGTATTCTGGATGTGGATGTCAAGCGAGTTGTCGCCCTCGCCGGGCGATTTGGTGATTTGCGACTTGGTAGGACCCGGCGGATTTCGATCGGATCGCGGGATCAGGTCGTCCCCGGATGGCTCGCCCTCTTCGGCGCCTTCCTGCTCGCCTTGGGGAGGTTGGAGCCGCGGCTCCGCTCGAGGAACGATTGCGGGACTGCCGCCGTCTTGAGTCTTGTCTGCATTTTGTGCGTTGACGCGATCCATCAGCGCTTTGCCGAGCTCGCCCAATTGGTTGAGCACTTGTTGGCTTTCGAGCGGCTGATTCGCGGCCGGCGTTGGCCCGGCGGAGGGGGAGGGATCGGCCGGGAACGGTTGCGCATATTCTGGTCGCGGTACCACCACGCGCGGTGACTCGACGGGCGCGGGGCCCCCGGCGTCGTCCTCACCCGCGTGCTGCGGCGCGACGTCGGAAAACTCCTTCGGCCGCGCGTCGGCTCGCGCCGCGGAGGCGCTCAGCGCTTCGCTGTCAGTCCGCATCGAGGTCGCCAGGCAGACGGCGATTCCCACGCCGGCCGCGGCGAACAGACCCAATGCCAATAGACGGAGAAAACTGCTCATGGTCTTCCGTGAACTCGATCGATCGCGACACGTCCTGTGCCACGCGAGTATTCGGTTCCTTTCAATCTAGTCTAGCGCGAACGAAGGGCTCGAAGGCCGAGGCCAATGAGACCATCATGGCGTCGTCTGGCTGCTGGGGGGCATTTCCGCTTCCGGCGATTCGTCGTCGTCCGAATCGTCCTGACTGTCGGCCGGTGCCAGGACTTCCTTGGTATTCGAACGAGTCCGAGTGATGGTCAGTTCATACTGTTTCCCATGTCGCTCGAGCACGATCATTCGAGGTTGCACGTCAACGAGTTTGAAAACGGCTTTCATGCCGTCCTTTTGGGCCCGCACGCGGTCGCCAACTCTGTACGGCTTTCCGCCGATGAGCGCGATCTGCTTGAGCGGACCGACAAAAGTACTCGAAAGCACCAAACCTGCGTCTTTGGGCTCTATCGGTGGAGCTTCGGCCACCTTGGATTCAGCCGCGGTTGTTGTTACGACTGCGTCCGACGGTTGGACTTGCCGCGATTTGAATGGGTCGCGCGAGGTTGGTAATTCGGCGGCAGTCCGCATTCTGACATCGTCGTCCATCCGTTGGGCGTATCTCTGCCAATCATAGACGGGTGGTCCTGGCGTTTTCGGGGTATCGACGTTCGCCGTCGGCGCCGGCGCCGCTGTTCCTGACGTGGGGGCAGTAGCCGTCGCCGCTGGCGCCGTC
>JACQFF010000014.1 GCA_016200205.1 Planctomycetia bacterium | reverse complement strand
CAGCGGAACCGCGCCAAAGCCGACCACGATGCGTCGCGACGCATCCTACAACCAACCACCAGCCACTGACCACCAACCACTGACCACTCCTCTCCCCCCGGCCGAAAACGCCCGTTGCGGCGCGCACGAATTCGTGGTTTAAGTTACAATGGATGATTGTCGGCCGGCGGAAAGTTCTCGTTTTTCGCTCTCGACGCAAATTCAACGGCGAGCCAGTCCTTAAATCGCGTCGGCAAAATCACTTGCGGCGAGGCGAGCCTTTTTTCGAGATCAAAAAAGCTAGGGGGTGAAAAAACCGAGCGCCAAAATCGGCCGTTTGGCCTGTTTTCGAAATTCCAGAATGAGCCACTCGCGGGCCGGGGAATTCGAATTCCCGCTGAAACAAGACAGGCCCGCCAAATGGCGTCGGCTTGGCTCGCTACGCGCTGGCCGATTGGGCCGCGTACTGTTCGGTCCAGGCCAGCAGGTCTTCGAGTCCCTTGCGGTGGCAGAAATCGCCCAGCGTTTCGCCCTGCTCGCGAGCTTGCTTGAAATAGACGAACAGCGGCACGATCGAGGGCACGATCTCAGCCGCGGGGACCATGTCCTTGTAAATGAAATTCAAGCGATCTCCCAACAACCGGCCGCCGACCAAGAGCGTGTAGCGCCCGGCGGCTTTGCCGACCAGCCCGATGTCGCAGTTATACGGTCGAGCGCAGCCGTTGGGACAGCCGGTCATGCGAAGCGTGAATTTTTCGTGCGACAGCCCAAGCTTGGCCAATTCGATCTCCAATTGATCGATAATGCCCGGCAAGGCTCGCTCGCTTTCGGTAATCGCCAGGCCGCAGGTCGGCCAGGCCACGCACGCCATCGACCAGCGGCGCACCGTGGAAATCTCGTCGTGAAGCTTGACGCCATGCTCGCGCAGAACCTTTTCGAGAATCGGCTTATCGGCCGCATTGATGTCCGTAAACAGCATGCTTTGATGCGGCGTGAGACGGATACTTGGCTTCAGCGTGGCACAAATCACGCGCAGGGCCGTCTTCAGCCGAAAATCAGCTTCATCGTGAATGCGGCCGTTTTCGACATTCAAGCCATAAAACCAGCGGCCGTCACCCTGTTCGAACCAGCCGATATGGTCGTCGAAGCCATGCACGTCATTCGGATGAGGATCGGCCAAGGGTTTGCCGTAATATTCCTCGACCTTGGCCTTGAACTTGGACAAGCCCCAATTGGCGATCAGGTATTTCATTCGCGCGACTTTACGATCCGCGCGATTGCCGAAATCGCGCTGCACTTTGACGATCGCGGTGGCCACGTCGACCGCTTGTTCCGGCTTGATGAACGCCATCCGCCGGGCAACGGCCGGAAAAGTTTTCTCGGCGCTAGGCGTCACGCCCATTCCGCCACCGACCAGCACGTTATAGCCGACAATCGAGCCACCTTCGGTAATCGCCATCAGACCCAAATCGTTGGCATACAGGTCCACGCAATTGTCGCCGGGCAGACCGATAGCCGTTTTGAATTTGCGTGGCAAGTAGGTCGATCCGTAGATCGGCTCGATCTCCTGTCCGTTGCCGCCCCCCTGCAAGGTTTCTTCGCCCGTGTCGGGATCGGTCAGCCACAGTTCGTGATAAGCCCGCGTGCGGGGGCAGAGATGAATCGCCAACTGATCGGCGAGCGCTTGCAACTGAGCGTGCACGCGGTCGTCGAGCGGGGCCGGGCAGCACATGATGTTCCGTTCGACGTCACCGCAAGCCGCCAGCGTCGAAAGCTGAACCTCGTTGATGCGGTGAATAGTTTTCCACAAGTCATGTTTGAGCACGCCATGCAACTGCAAACCCTGGCGACTGGTGATCCGCAACGTCGTGTTGCCAACTTCGTCGCACAAATCGAGCTCGGCCAAAAGTTGATCGCTGGTCAATTTGCCGCCGGGAATCTTGTTGCGGACCATGAACGAATACGCTTTGATGCTCTTGCCCTTGCCCCCTTCGGTGCGGCCGGCGGCGCGCGCATCGCGATCGTCTTGCTGATAGGTGCCGTGATGCTTCAGCAGTTGAATGCTCGACTTGCCGAAGAAATCGTTGCCATCCCGCAGCTCCTGGCCGATATCGCCGCGCAGATAATCGCTTTGAATTTTGAAGACCTCGACCGCACTGAGTTTCGGTTCGTCAGACATGGCTAGATGGAGGGCAAAGAATTTGATGGGCGTGCCGCGGCGGGATCAGGCCAAGCCAATGGTCACAATGATTAGCATGATTGTAATATATCCGCCCGGAGCCGCGCTTGTCAACCAGAATATACCGGTACAAAGGAAAACCGACTATGCCGATTCGCGGCGGTTGGCCGACGCCGAGGCAACCCCATCGCTCTTCCAGCCCGGGTTGAATGGATCGACAACCGGCCGGCCGGAATGAGGTCTGGCTGCCATGCTCAGGCTCGCCTGACCATGTGGATCCTCAATTGGGCATCCTTCATCCGACGGTCACGCCTTTCAACCGACGCTGCCCGAACATGCTCACGCACGCGTGAACCTGGCGCCACGGCCAATAGTCGGCCGGCGGGGCCTCGGCTAGAATGCTGCTCTCACCTGTTCGTTTCGCACGATAGAAAGGTCCACCGTGACGGCCGCGATCCTCGATGGCAAAAAACTGGCCAAGCAAATCCGTGACGAACTGCGAGATGAGGTCGCCGACTTTATTGAAAACAATGCCGAAGTCCCCACCCTAGCGGCCATCTTGGTGGGAAATGACTCCGGCAGCGAAGTTTACGTGCGGAACAAAGTGACAGGTTGCGAGCAAGTAGGCATGCAAAGCCGCATGTACCGCCTGCCGGCCGAAACTTCGCAAGACGAACTGCTGTCGCTTATCGCCAAGCTCAACAAGGCCAAGGATGAGCCGGTCCACGGCATTCTCGTGCAACTGCCACTGCCGAAGCAAATCGACGTCACGCGGATTCTGCCCGCCGTCAGCCCGTTGAAGGACGTCGATGGGTTCCATCCGGAAAACGTCGGCCGCCTGGTGCAAGGCAAGCCGCGGTTCTTGCCGTGCACGCCCTTTGGAATTCAGCAACTGCTGGTGCGCAACAAGATCGAAATCGCCGGCCGCCACGTGGTTGTGGTCGGGCGCAGCGACACAGTGGGCAAGCCCATGGCGCTGATGCTGATGCAGCGCGGACTCGGCGGCGATGCCACGGTCACGGTATGCCACAGCAAAACCAATAATCTGCCGGAGATCACCCGGCAGGCCGATATTTTGATCGTCGCAATTGGCCAGCCGAAATTCATCACCGCACCGATGGTCAAGCCCGGCGCGGTGGTGATCGACGTGGGCATTCATCGCACGGGCAAAGGCCTGGTCGGCGATGTCGATTTCTCCGGAGTCAGCCGGGTGGCCGGCCACATTACACCCGTTCCTGGGGGCGTGGGCCCGTTGACCGTGACCATGTTGTTGGTCAACACCCTGGCGGCGGCCCGGCTGCTGCACTAATGCCAGAGCGACCGCGGCCCGAAATCACGGCTGCTGGTAGGGCCTCTACTGTCGCTGGCGCAGAGCTTCGTAGAACAACACGGCCGCGGTGGCAGAGACATTCAGGCTATCGGCCGCGCCGCGCATCGGAAGCTTGATCGGCGTGACGTCGGCGGTTGGCCAGGCGGTCGACAGACCCGCGGATTCGCTCCCCAGCACGATGGCAGCGTTTCCGCGATAATCGACCGCATCGTAACTTCGCGTCGCATCGAGCCGCGCGGCGAAAATCTTGCAGCCCCGCTGGCGCAGCCAGGTGAGCGTTTCCCCGGTCGTGGCCTCGGCGACGGGTTTCGTGAAAATCGCTCCCAGGCTGGCGCGAATGCAATTGGGGTTATAGAGATCGGTGCGTGGATCCGCCACGATTACGGCCGTCACGCCGGCACCATCCGCACTGCGCAGCACGGCGCCCACGTTGCCCGGCTTTTCAAGGCCTTCGAGAACCGCCAATAACCCACCTGCCGGCGCTATCAGCTCGGCGAGGGTTCGCCGCGGGGTTTCGGCGACGGCCAGCACGCCGTCAGAGCGATCCCCAAAGGCGAGTTTTTCGAATACTTCGGGCGTCACGCGCCAAATCGCGGCGGGCCACTCGCTCAATCGCTCGAGCACCTGCCGACTCTCGCTGGTTTTACACAGCGACTCGCACACGAATAGTTCAGCGAACCGCAAGTTTCCGCGCGCGGCTTGCAGAATCTCTCGTGGGCCATCGATGACAAATCGTCGCTGCTTGGCGCGTTGCCGATGGTCGCGCAACTTGATCGCGTCTTTGACGCGCTGGTTGTTCAAACTGGTAATGGTTTTGATCGTCATGCTTCGCGCGGCCGTTCGATTGTGTGCCCGCGAGCGGCGGGATTGGGATGATCCGCCTCCGGAAGTGCGCTCCACCGCATCGCCGCCCCGCAATGCAGCCGGTCGCCCGCGAGCGAAACGAGGCTCAATTCGTGGGCTTGGATGGTACCTTCGCGGCGCAACTCGGGTGCTACGGCAAGCGTGGCGTGCAAAAGCTCGCTGGCAAAGGCCAATTCGCCGGAGTGGCACGAGAGGAGCATGAATTGGCGACGTGCGGCAGTCAGCTCGAGGCACATCGTCAGTAGTTCGCCCAGGTGTTCAGCGAGTTTCCAAGTTTCGCCATGCGGCCCGTGGCCATAGCCCGGCGGATCGAGAATGACGGCGTCATAGCCATTGCCGCGCTTCAGTTCACGGCGCACGAATTTCAACGCGTCCTCGGTGATCCAGCGCGTGGGCGCATCGGCAAGATTCGATGCTTTTGCGTTCCGGCGAGCCCAGGTGACGACGTTCGAGGCCGCATCGACGTGCACGACCTCGGCGCCGGCGGCCGCGACGGCCAAGGTGCTGGCCCCGGTGTGGGCGAAGAGATTTAAAACCTTCAGAGGCCGGCCAGCCGCGCGGATTTGTCCCGCGAGCCAATCCCAATTGCCCGCTTGCTCGGGAAAAATGCCCAAATGGCCGAACTCGGTGAACTTCAATTCGAGTGTCAACAGGCCGTGCCGCACCGCGCACGGCCCATCGATCCTGCGACGATAGGACCACGTCCCCCGCTCGCCCTCGCTCCGCTCGTAGCGGGCATCGGCTTGTTGCCACAAGTTTCGATCGCGCTCGCTCGCGCCCTCGGCGGCCGGCGACGGCCGGTCGACGGTATAGCGGCCAAAGCGTTCCAGCTTGCGGCCGGCGCCAAAATCGAGTAGTTGATGCTGATCGGGCGCGAACATGAAGCACTTGCCTGCCGAGGCGATGTTTTTTTGAGTCCTAGCAAAGTAAAGGGCTTGGTCATTCCATCGCGAACCACCGCATTTGCCGGGGTTTCCGTTGGTCGCCCCTCGACCATTAGTTGCCTGGGGATCGATAAAACCGCTGGGGAGTGTTCCAATTTTTGCGCGGGCACTATCCGCAGGATGGTCGGCGGAGCCCAATGGGACTTTGTTCTTCTCGGGAGCGGTTTTGAAATGAACTGGCGTCTTAACGGCGGTCCCTCTCGCGCTTGACGGCCGACTTTCGTAGCGGCCGATAGCCGCCGCCCGGCTTGGAGCGAATGTGATCGCCGCCGATCTGCTCGCGCACCGCATCATTGGCCCGTTTGCGGCGCTTATCCAAGGCTTCCTTCGGCGGCCGATCGGCGATCAGGCAATCGCAACCGCTGCCGATCAGGTCTTGCCGGCCGGCTTGCTCCAACGCGCGGCGAACCTCGAAGTAATTCTCCGGTTTGAAAAACTGCATCAGGGCCCGTTGCAGTTTGCGATCGCGCAAATGCTTGGCAATGTAGACCGGCTTTTTGGTGAAGGGATCCAAGCCGGTGTGATACATGCAGGCAGCGATGTCGAACGGGCTGGGAATGAAATCCTGCACCTGGTCGGGAGCGTAGTGATTGCGCTTGAGAAATAGCGCCAGATCGATCATCGAATCGAGCGTGCTACCCGGGTGGCTGGCGATGAAATAGGGCACGAGAAATTGTTTTTTCCCCGCCTGTTTCGAAACTTTTTTGAACTCCTGATCGAATTTATTGAAGTCCTCGATGCCCGGCTTTTTCATCAGCGCCAGCACATCGGGGTCGGTATGTTCAGGCGCGATTTTCAGATGTCCGCCGACGTGATGCGTGGCCAACTCGCGCATATACTCGGGGCTGCGGCGCGCCAGATCCATGCGAATGCCTGATGCAACCAACACCTTTTTTACGCCGGGTTCGTCGCGCGCGGCTTTCATCAACTGCACGAGCGGCCCATGGTCGGTGCCGAGCAATTTGCAAATCGTCGGATGCACGCAGCTCAGCCGCCGGCATTTGGCCTCGACCTCAGGGCGCGTGCAGCGCATTTGATACATGTTGGCCGTCGGTCCGCCGATATCGCTCACCACGCCCTTGAAATCGGGATCGTTGGTCATTTGGCGAATTTCGCTTAGGATCGATCCCTGGCTGCGGCTCTGAATGATCCGCCCCTCGTGCGCGGTGATCGAACAGAACGTGCAACCGCCAAAGCAGCCGCGCATAATCTGCACCGAATCCTTGACAACCTCGAATGCCGGAATCTGCTCGTTTCCATAACGGGGATGCGGCTTGCGCGTGAAAGGCAGCGAGTACACGCGGTCCATTTCGGTCTCCGCCAGCGGCACCGGCGGCGGATTGGCCACGATGCACTCGCGGTCGTGAAACTGCGCCAGCCGTTTGGCGTTATAGGGGTTGGTTTCGTTGTGCGAAATCTTGGTCATCTCGGCAAACGCCCAGCGGTCGCTCAAAACCTGCTCGTAACTGGGCAACGTGATTGTGTTTTCGCCCGGCGGCGTCTCTTTGGCTCCCAGGCGATAAACGACGCCCCGCAACTGCCGCAGATCGCGCAGCGTTTGACCGGCCTGGAGCCGCCAGGCAATTTCGACAATGGCCCGCTCGCCCATGCCGTAAACCAGCAAATCGGCTTTGCAATCCAAGATGATCGAGCGGCGGACCTTGTCGCTCCAATAGTCGTAATGCGCCAGGCGGCGCAAGCTGGCTTCCACGCCGCCGGCGATGATCGGCACGCCGCGATAAGCCTCGCGAGCCCGCTGGCAATAGGCCAACGTGGCCCGATCGGGCCGCAGGCCAATTTTCCCCCCGGGACTATAGGCGTCGTCGTTGCGCACCTTGCGATTGGCCGTGTAGTGGTTGATCATCGAATCCATGTTGCCGGCGCTAATTGCGAAGAACAACCGCGGCCGGCCGAAGGTGCGCCAGGCATCGCAATTCCGCCAATCGGGCTGGCTTAAAATGGCCACCCGATAGCCCTCGCTCTCCAGCAGGCGTCCGAGCAGCGCCATGGCGAAGCTGGGGTGATCGACATAGGCGTCGCCGGTGACGAATACCACGTCGACCTCTTCCCAGCCGCGCGCCAGCATCTCTTTCCGCGTCATCGGCAGCGGCGGCGTCGGCTGCGGCCGAACGGCCGGGGCGGGCCGCAGTGCCGGCGCGAGCTCATCGAGAATCGGCAGGCTGGGGTTGATGTTGGGCGTGAACGTTGACATGAATTGCCGCCGCGCGGCGCGAAGCCACGCACAAAGAACGAGAAAACAAGCCAACCGCGTATTGTATCACGCTCAAAGTACCGCGGGCTACAGCCGGTGAAGCGCCTAGCGAGTTACATTCCAGTCGGTTTAGAACGCCGGATCGATCTGCCGCGGGTAACTTGGACTTGCCTTGGCGGATGGCTCGAATATCGTATTAAGAGCGGCCGGGCCTGTTCTTGGGTTTTTGGCTGCTGCTGCTCTGGAACCAAGGGCGCAACAAAGGGCCCTAAGGCCGGAGAGTTTCAAGCTCCAACTGTCGCACTGCTAGCGGACCTTGCCACCACACGGCTTCTGGTTGATCGCGACACGCCTCAAAAACGTCTCAAATCGCGCTGTGCCGATGAGTTGCGTGGTCGCACGGTGCTCCCACCGGGCGACCCCTTGGTCCGCCCGAACCGTAGAATTAACTGTGATCCGAATTGTTCCGTATCCTTGATTGAGGCATAATCCCCGGCGACGAGTCGGGGATTAGGGATAAGGGGCGAGGGGCGAGGAGAGGGTTCACTTCATGTCTCACACCGAAATCACGGCCGTGCGTCCCACGCGGTCACCCTTGCCGGTCACGGGGTTGTCGATCGGCGAGTATCTTATCCGGCGGCTGCAAGACTACGGCATCGGCCACGTCTTCGGCATTCCGGGCGACTACATCTTGCAGTTTTTTTCGCTGTTGGATCGAAGCCCGTTGAACGTCGTGACCACCACGCGCGAGGATTGCGCGGGCTTTGCCGCCGATGCGTATGCGCGGGTGCACGGGATGGGAGCGGTTTGCGTGACCTATTGCGTGGGCGGGCTAAGCCTGTGCAATTCGGTGGCCGGAGCATATGCGGAGAAATCGCCCGTGGTTGTGATCACCGGCTCGCCGGGCCTCAAGGAGCGGCACAACAATCCGCTGCTCCATCACCGGGTGCGCGAATTTCGCACGCAGTTCGATGTCTTGGAAAAACTGTGCATCGCCGGTGCCGAGCTGAACGATCCGTTGATCGCGTTCCATGAGATCGATCGGGTGTTGCACGCGGCGGCCCGCTACAAGCGGCCAGTGCATATCGAAATCCCGCGCGATATGGTCGGCGTCGTGCCCGAGCTGCCGCACCAGTTCGAAGATCAGCAATTGGTCAGCGACTGCGACGTGTTGGCCGAAGCGGTGGCCGAAGCGGAGCGCTGGCTCAACAGTTGTCAAAAGCCGGCCATCGTGGGGGGCGTGGAAATCCATCGCTTCGGTTTGCAGGACGAACTTTTGGCGCTCGCCCAGGGCTCTCGGATTCCGATCACGACCACCATGCTCGGCAAGAGCATTATTCCCGAGACGCATCCGCTGTTCGTCGGCCTTTATGAAGGGGCGATGGGCAACGACGAAGTCACGCGGTTCGTCGAGGAAAGCGATTGCCTGTTGCTGCTCGGCACGTTCATGACCGACATCAACCTCGGCATCTATACCGCCAATCTCGACCCAAGCAAGTGCATCTACGCCACCAGCGAACAATTGCGCATCCGACATCACCACTATCACAACGTGCTGTTGGCCGATTTCATGCGCGAGCTGGCCGCTCGCCGTCCGCAGCCGCCGCAGCGAGTGATCCCCAAGGTACGGAACCTGGCTAGTGAAAAGTTCGTGCTGCAGCCGGCGGAACCTATCCGCATTTCGCGGCTGATCGCCCGGCTCAACGAATCGTTGGACGACGAAACGGTAGTGATCGCGGATATCGGCGACGCGCTCTTCGCGGCCACAGAATTGGTCATTCGTGGAAGGACCGAGTTCCTCAGCCCGGCCTATTACACGTCGATGGGTTTTTCGGTGCCGGCGGCCTTGGGCACGCAAATGGCTCGCCCCGACCTGCGGACGGTCGTGATTGTCGGCGACGGGGCGTTTCAGATGACCGGTAACGAACTGTCGAGCCTCGTTCGACATCGTTTCCCCACGATTGTCATCGTGCTGGACAACGGCGGCTACGGCACCGAGCGTTTTCTGCACCCGGGAAAATTCGACTTCAACAACATTCAGCCTTGGGCCTACCACAAGCTGCCGGAAGTCTTTGGCGGCGGCACGGGCTACGAGGTGCGCACCGAGGGCGAGTTCGATAGCGCGCTAAAGCGGGCGTGGGCCGACGCCAAGGCCTTGAGCCTGATCCAAGTTCATATCGGCCGGGACGATCACAGCACGGCACTGGCAAGGCTGACGGAAAAACTGAGCAAGCGCGTGTAAGTACGACCGAGGTCCGATCCCGCAAACACCGCCCGTTGAGTCTGCATCGCGGAGTTCGAATGGCTCAGTTTTCGGACCAAGTGATTCTCATTACCGGGGCCTCGAGCGGCATCGGCCGGGCGTTGGCGTTGGAATTGGCCCCGCGGCGGCCAAAGCTCGTACTGGCCGCGCGCGATGCCCAGCGGCTCGAAGATGCAGCGGCCACATGCCTGCGATTGGGCGCTGAAACGCTGGCTGTGCCCACCGACGTAACCGTCGAGGAGCAATGCGGCGAATTGATTGCCCGCGCGATCAAGCGCTTCGGCCGTTTGGACGCGCTGGTCAATAATGCCGGCCGGGCGATGTGGGCCCGCTTCGATGAATTGACCGATCTGGCCGTCATGGAAGAGATCATGCGGCTGAATTACCTGGGCAGCGTGTACTGCACGCATTTCGCGCTTACGCATCTCAAGCAATCATGCGGACTGATAGTCGCGGTGGCGAGCGTTTCGGGGCTGTTGGGCGCCCCGCTGTTGTCGGGCTATGTGGCCAGCAAGCACGCGGTGATCGGGTTTTATGAATCGCTGCGCATCGAACTGGCAGGTAGCGGCGTGGGCGTCACGATCGTTGCCCCCGATTTCGTGCAGTCCGAAATTCTGTCGCGGGCCGTCGACGCCAAAGGCCAGCGGCTTAATAAAAGCCCGCTCGACCAAAAGAAGCTCATGACCGCTGAAGCCTGTGCGCGGCGGATCGTCAAAGCGATGGGCCGACGAGAGCGGCTGGTGCTGACCTCGGCGCGTTCGAAGTGGGCGCGCTGGGGCAAGCTGCTGGCGCCGAAGCTGGTCGACTGGATCGCCGCGGCGGCCGTGCAAGGCGATTATTGATCCCTAGCAAACTAATGCAATTCGCGTTCGAGGCAAACTGGCGCATTTTCCGGGCCTTCCGTTGGTCGGCCCTATTCCGTTATCGACCTAGGACTCAATACAGAATCGCTATTGGGGAGACTGGCCCCGACCGGCTAAAATCTCTCCCATGTCCACGCCAGAACCCGCGAATCGCATTCTGATCGTCCGGCTGAGCGCGATTGGCGACGTGCTGCACGGACTGCCGGTCGCCAATGCCCTGCGCGATGCGCTGCCCCAAGCGTTTCTGGCGTGGGTGGTCGAAGGCCGAACTGCCGACTTGCTGCGTGGGCATCGAGCGCTCGACGAATTGATCGCGCTGCCGCGCGGCTGGCTCAAGTCTCCGCGCACCGTGCTCGATTTGCGGCGCCGACTGCGTGCGTTGCAGTTCGATATGACCATTGATTTGCAGGGGCTGAGCAAGAGCGCAATCGCCGCCCGGCTCTCCGGCGCCCGCCGCCGGATCGGCTTAGGCGGCAAGGATGGCCGCGAGCTGAGCCGCTGGCTCAACAATGAATTGGTCCGCCCCACCCGCACTCATGTGACCGACCGGAATCTCGAGTTGCTCGCCCCGTTGGGAATTACCCACCCAGCGGTGCGTTTCGATCTCGACGACAGCCCCGTAAATGCCAGCGCCGCTCGTAAGATTCTCGACTCACAACGAGTGCTTGCACCCTTCGCCGTCATCAATCCTGGAGCGAGTTGGCCGTCGAAGCGCTGGCCCGCCAAACGCTTTGCGGCGGTAGCCCGCCATCTGGGTCAATTGCGCGGCCTGGAGTCGCTCGTGGTATGGGCCGGCGATCAGGAACGCGGCTGGGCCGAACAGATCGTGACCGGCTCGGCGGGACACGCGATGATTGCGCCGGCGACCAGCTTGGGCGAATTGGCCGCGATCGTGCGGCGCGCGGCGCTATTCGTTGGCTCGGATACCGGCCCGCTGCATTTGGCCGCGGCGGTAGGCACGCCCTGTGTCGGTCTGTTTGGGCCCATGCCGGCCGAGCGCAATGGCCCGTACGGTCCGCAGCATATTGCCGTGCAAAAAATCTTGCTGACCGGCACGAGCCGCCAGCGGCGGACGGCCGGACCCGAATCGATGGAAGCTATTTCAGTCGATCACGTCACGGAAGCCTGCGATCAAATCCTCGATCGCGGCAATCTCGGACGACGGTCCGCCTAGCGATATTCGTGACACCAGCCGATCCAAGGGCTTTTTCAAAACGTCTGGTTCTCCCTTTGGATGCGGGCGAACCCAATTCTGTGCTCGCCCCTGCGTTTTCGTTCTGCGCAGAACCAGTTGTGTTCCAGCCCAGCATGTCCGAATGTGACTTATAGTCCGTGGAACAGCGTTTGTAAAAACCCCTAGCATCGGCAGCCAATGGGCAAGCAACCCGACATTACCGCGCGGTTCGGCCAAAGAATCCGAGCACTGCGCGCTGAACGCGGGCTATCCCAGGAGGCACTGGCGGATAAATGCCGACTGGACCGAACCTACATAAGTGGGATTGAACGCGGCCGGCGCAACGTTTCACTCCGCAATATAGACGTCATCGCGAAGGCCCTCGGCGTTTCAACCGCTGAGCTTTTCAAAGGGTTGGAATGAAAACGCTAAGGGATTACACCAGCGAACAAGCCAAATGGATCACGTTTGTTGAAAGTCAGTATTTCCCGGATTCGATGGTTGCCGGAATTCCGATCTACCATCCCATCATTCAAAAGTTCGGAGAGTTCTTGAGCCAGGCGAGGGACTCAAAAGACCTACTGAAACGGATTTCGGATGCCAGCCCGCAAAGCCTGAGAATCCAATTGCTGAGAGTTTTTCGGAAATACGTTTCGCCCGACACATCGGTCGAGATGCTGAAAAAAAAGTCGAAGATACCCGAAATCATAACCGAGTTCGGCAGCCGGTTTCGAGAGCTTGACCGAGTTCGTAGGTTCCATTCAGATCGTCCTCAGCCCGATGAAGCGTTGATTGCAATTCTGAATGAATATTGGGAGCGAGGCTCCAAGGGCTATGCCCTCACGGGCCTATTCTTCGAGTGGTTCGCAATCAATTTCGGCGGGTTCGATATCACCGGACCAGCCGGTGCGGGTAAGGACATCAACCTATTTGACATTGTTCCCGATTATCCGAAAGATCGCCGCCCGGTCGATTTCGTCATCAAAAAGACAAAGGGTAGGCAACCCCTTGTGGTCGGCCTAGCGCGCTACGATTCTGACCGGGGCGGAGCGCAAGAAGATGACCGCACGAGCGGATACCGGAATGTTGTGGCGGAGATCATGGGCCACAAATGGAAGGGGAAAACCCCAAAAGTGCTTTTCATCAATGATGGCCCGGGGTTGTTGCTCGGCTCTATGTGGAAAGACTACTGCGAGCTAGAAGATTCGTAAGTGATCGTGACCCCTTGCTCAGTTGCCGAAGAATCAAACAGCAATAACTGGTCGGCATTCTTCGACTTCGATTGCAACCTCTTAGCCGTTGTCTCGATTGCGAGTTCACTGGCGTCAACCCCAATCCACCTTCGGCCTAAGTCACGCGCAACGGCTAGGGTTGTCCCTGATCCACAATAGCAATCAAGCACAACGTCGCCGGGATCGGATGAAGCCTTGATTATTCTGCGCAGCAACGCGCCGTTTTTCTCCGTAGGGTATCCCGTTTCCTTCATGTTCTGATTGCGGAAATCCATGAATTTTGTCCAAAGGTCTTGAACTGCAACCCCCATGCTCTGGTCCGCGAATATCTTGCGTCGCGGGTTGCCGGTAGGAGACCAGTAAATCTCCCCCGCAGCGTCAAGCCGATCTAACTCAACGGGCCGAACCTGCCAATGCTTGCCCGCTGGCGGTGACATGCC
This sequence comes from Planctomycetia bacterium, assembly GCA_016200205.1. Lineage (GTDB taxonomy): Bacteria > Planctomycetota > Planctomycetia > Pirellulales > PALSA-1355 > PALSA-1355. The sequence continues at coordinate 19,165 of JACQFF010000014.1, read as the reverse complement.
GCGCCAAGGTTTGCCAGTCGCGCCATTCCGCGTGCCGGGAGCATGGATCGGAACGAGGGCGTAGCGTCGCCCAGTTACCTTGTCGATCCGAGGGAATCTCTGTTCAAAAGTGTAGATGTTCTCACGCTCGCAGGGTCGGTTCCATTTCATTTTGGCCGACTTGCTGTAAAAAAGGATATAGTCCGCGACGTTGCCATACTGTTTGCGGGTGTAGTTCTTCGAATGGCACTTTTTCCGCGTGATCCAATTTCGGAAATTTGACGGGCCAAAGATTTCGTCCATGATGACCTTTACGTGAAATGCCATGTTACTGTCCAAGTGGACGTAGATGGCGCCGTCTTCGGCAAGCAGTTCGCGGAGCACGATTAATCGGCGGCGGAGCGATTCAACATACTCCGCGCCTGAAAGGTCGTCGTGGTATGCGTGGGTGTCTAGCGCCTTTCGATGCTGGAACGACTGATTTGAGGCGTACGGCGGGTCAATGTAGACGAGTTGCACACGGCCACAAATTTCTTGGTCAAGATAGAAGGTCTTGAGCACTGGCAAGTTGTCACCGTGGTATAACCTGTTCTTCCGTATTTGGCAATTTTCCCCGAATATCGACGTTCGGCGCATCTTCGCCGGAGCGATTTGATGCAACAGCTCGTCGCGCGTGATCTTGCCTGGATATATCAATTCCATTTTCGCACCATCGATGATGACTCTAAGTCACATTCTAGCGAGCACCGCTCGGGGGCTGTAACTGTACATTAGTACAATACCCGCCTCAGCTGTCAAGGCTTTACCGCGACAAAGCGAGTGGGTTCCGAAACGGCGTCTAATCCGGTCGTCCCTTGCCCGCTTGATACAGATACGGGTTCATCGTCGGGTCGTTGTACATCTTGAACTGGAAGTACACCTTCAGCCGCTTGCGACCGGCGAATATGTCGTCCAACAACTCGCCCAGCGCCGTCGAGAGGTCGTGGTGCTGCTCGGCGAGGATGGCCAGCCGCCCCTGGGCTTTGGCGCGGTGTTCGTCGCTGGCATCGGGCCGGTCGGCTTGCTCCTGCATGTGATAGCGCCGCAGGGCCAGGATGGACAACCGATCGATGGCGCTGCCCGGCGTTTCCGTGTTTTGCGGGGCACCGGGTTGTAGGACGACTCCCCGGTCGGTCAATTCGCGAATCAAGCAAGCGTCGAGCGCCTCGATCCCGTCGTTGCGCTTTTGGTTATAGCCGTCGATCGCCCGCTTGACGGCCGCGATCCGCCCCTCGCCCACGTTCGGGCTGCGAGCAATATCCTCCTCGTGCCAGAGCAGGTAGTTGAACATGTGCTGCTGGCAAACAGCTTGCAAGAATCCGCTGTAGGGATTGGCAATTTCTTGCGTGTGCCACAATGCCACGGTGGCGGCATGCAACTCGGTGATTTCGCTGACACTGATCATGGGCCGATGCAGTCGAGGACGGGTCTGAACTTGCAGGGGATAGGAAGCCGAATTTTATCGCCGGACCCCACAGGTCACAAGCCGCGCGACTGGCTCGACCGATCTAGGCCGCTGGCGTCGCGCGGCTTAGAATAACAGCATGTCACTCGCCGCGGAGACCTCGATGACGACCAAGCCCTCGGGCCAAACCGTATTTCTCGCCGCGGTCGTGGCGGGTAGCTGCGTGCTAGTCGGCTATTTGCTGCTGTTTTACAACCCAGCGCGAACAGCCCAAAGCAGCGTGGATAATCAGAGCCGGCTGACGCTGGCCGAGATCCCCTTCAATGGCCAACGCGCGTACGAATATTTGATGGACCTGTGTGCGTTGGGCCCCCGGGTCAGCGGTTCGCAGGGGATGCACGCGCAGCAAAAGCTGCTGGCCACGCACTTCCAAAACCTGGGGGGCAAAGTTCGCTTTCAAAAATTTCGCATCCGCCACCCACAAACCGGCAAAGAAGTGGCGATGTCCAACCTGATCGTCGAGTGGCAGCCCCAGCGGCGCGAGCGGGTTTTACTTTGCGCGCACTACGATACGCGCCCCTTCCCCGACAAGGATACGCGCAATCCGCGCGGCGCGTTCGTCGGCGCCAACGACGGGGCCATCGGCACCGCGCTGTTGATGGAACTGGCGCACCAGATGACCAGCTCGAAAGGCAAATTGGGAGTCGACTTCGTATTATTCGACGGCGAAGAATTCATTCTCGAGGAGGGAAGAGACCCCTATTTCATCGGCTCCGAATTCTTTGCGACCGCCTACGCAAACGCCCGTCCCGGCACGCCCCGATACCGCTGGGGCGTGCTCGTCGACATGGTTGCTGACGCCGATTTGCAGATCTATCCGGATAGCCGCAGCATGTCGTGGGACGATACACGGCCGGTTGTGGAAGCGATTTTCGATACGGCGGCGCGGTTGGGAGTGCGCGAATTCGTCGCGGGCAGACGATATGAGGTTCTCGACGACCATATCAAGCTGCACGATATCGGCAAGATTCCTTGTTGCGACATCATCGATTTCAAGTATCCCGCCTGGCATACTCAAGACGACACGCCGGCCAATTGCTCGGCCTTATCGTTGGCCAAAGTGGGCTGGGTGCTGCAAGAATGGCTCAAGCAAGCAGTACGCCAATAAGACGCTAATTCGAAGCCGCCGGGGACTGATCCAATCTTGTGAAGTCTTCGCGGCAAAATCGGACCGTCCCCTTCTGGTGAGGCGGTTTCGAAACAGCGGGAAAGCGGCGAAGAAAAAAACTGGAACGATTTTGATGGACATCTTTTCCGCCTGCGTGGCCTTCGGCCCGTTGGCTATTTACCTGCTGCTGCTGGGTGTCATCAATATTTCGCGGCGGCCGCTGGTGGTGAGCGGCACGCGTGAGACACTCGCCGTCGGGCTGGCCCTGATGGGGCTCGTCGTGGTCGGGCCCATGCAGCTTTTCATGCCCCAGGAAGCCGCCGCGCGATTTGGCGGTCTGGTGTGGGCGCTGCTCTTTTGCTTTTATGTGCTCTCTTTGTTCCTGGCGATCATGCTTAGCCGTCCGCGGCTGGTTGTCTACAACATGACGCTCGACGAGTTGCGCCCCATTTTGGCCGAGACGGCCGCGCGGCTCGACCACGAATCGAGTTGGGCCGGCAAGGCCCTTAGCATGCCCCAAATGCGCGTCAATCTGCAGCTCGAGAATTTTACCCCCATGCGCAATGTCACGCTCAGTGCCACGCCCGACGATCAAAGCATCGGCGGATGGCGCCGCCTGGCGGCCGCGTTGCGTGCCTCTCTCGACCAGACAAAGGTGAGCAACCAAACGCACGGCTTGCGTCTGGTCCTCTGCGGACTGTTGATCCTGCTGACGCTGGCGCTAAAGGTCGCGGAACAACCCCAGACGATTGCCCAAGGGCTGAGCAGAATGCTGCATCCGTAGAAAGCTTGCAAGCAAGTTCAAAACCCTCGCCCTCTAGGAGAGGGTAGGGTGAGGGTGTTTGTCGTGTGCGTTTCCCCTCACCCCGGCCCTCTCCCAAAGGGAGAGGGAGATGTACGTTTCGCCGCTTTGGCGGCCCTTCGCTGGGCCACGGCGGCGGCTTGTTCTTCGCTCGAGAGCAGCACAAAGCGAATCCGATACGCGCGATGGCCCGCCGCCAATTGGTCGGCATACAGGGCCGCGATCTCGGCGCGCAGCGCGTCGGCCGTGGGGAAACCGTCGGGCCGGGCGTCTTCATCGGCGAGCGATTGCAAATCGACCGGATCGATCGCCGCGATCCGAATATAGCCCGCGCCGGGAATATAGCTCCGCTGTCCCGCCTTCATCCGGCACACGTTCCAGAGCCGAATGGTTTGCGTTTTCTCGCCGGAGCGGATCGCGTCCAGAAACTTTTTCTTGAACAGCAGCACGCGTGCTCACTTTTTGGGAGTTTGCGAATCGCTTTTTCGTCGCAAATCAAGCCACGTCGATAAAGCCGTCGCCAATTGGGGCACTGCCGCGGGGTGTTCATCCAAAATCGGCGTGGCTGCCTGAATGCATTTCTCGGCCCGCGCAACATAGTCGGGCTTGTCGAGCGCGGTTGCCAGGTACAGCAAATTGGCCGCCGAAACCGAATTGCCCGAGGGGGTCACGCCATCGGTGGGCAGCTTGCTGCGGGCGATGAGCGGTTCGTGCAAGGTCGAGGTATAGAACAATCCGCCCAACCGCTCATCCCAGAAGAGGGCCAGCTCGATTTGCATCAGTTCGGCGGCGGCGGCGAGCCAGCGCTCGTGGCCGGTCGCCTGGTGCAACGCGATCAGACCGTCGATGAAAAACGCATAATCGTCGAGATAGCCCGGCAGCTTGGACTTCCCGAGGGCATGCGTCCGCAGCAGCCGGCCATCGGAATCGCGCATCTTGTTCAACACGAACTCGGCTGCCTTGGCGGCGGCGGCAATATATTGTTCGGATTCGAAAATCCGGGAAGCATCGGCCAGCCCGCGAATCATCAACCCATTCCAGCCCGCCAGAATCTTCGTATCCGTGAGCGGCCGCGGGCGTTGGGATCGTTTCGTAAGCAGCCTTTTGCGGATCGCTTGCAGCTTTTCGTCGAGCGCCGCTTCGCTCAGTTGGCGTTTTTTGGCCTCTTCAACCAGCGGTTGCGATAAGAGCGGGATGTAGTGACCCTCGAAATTCGGCTCGGCCGAAATGCCATATACACTGGCCCACAGGGAGAACTCGTCCGGCGTAAGCGCCGGCCGGACCTCTTTGCGATCCCAGACGTAGAAGCGCCCCTCTTGGGAATTGGTTTCGGCATCGATCGCCGAATAGAATCCGCCCGACGGATCGGTCATCTCCCGCAGCACGAACTCGAGTGTTTCGTCGACTACGCGTTTGAAGTCGGCGCGCGGCGCCAATTCGTACGCTTGGGCGTAGACCGAAGCGAGCTGTGCGTTGTCGTAGAGCATTTTCTCAAAGTGCGGCACGCGCCAGTAGCGATCGGTGCTGTAGCGGTGGAAGCCGCCGCCGACATGGTCGCGGATGCCTCCCTGCGAGACTTTTTCCAACGTGGCGATGAGCATCGTTTTGGCGGTATCGCTCTTATGCCGGGTCCGATCGAGCAAGAAAACCAAATTCGGCGGCTCGGGAAATTTCGGTTGTCGCGCGTTCGTGGGATTAAAGCCGAACCCTCCGTACGTCTCATCATATTGCCCGACGAGGGCACGGAGCACCGAATCGAGCAGGGCTGGTTCGAGCTTGACGACTTTGAGCATGGGCCGCTGTTTCAAACTGTCGGCGACGTAATCGGCCAGCGAATTGCCGGTGGCCTGCCATTTTTGGGCGTCGGCCGACCAGGCCTCGTGCACGCGGCCCAGGACCGTCAGAAAACCCATTCGGCCGTCCTTGTCGCGGGGTGGAAAATAGGTCCCGCCCATCAGCGGCTTGGCGTCGGGAGTCAGGAACATCGACAAGGGCCAACCGCCGCCTTGCTTGGAGCCGACGAGCTGCAAATAGATTTGCAGCGCCTGCATGTAGATTTCATCGATATCAGGCCGCTCTTCGCGATCGACCTTGATGCACACGAAATTTTTATTGAGCTCCGCCGCGATCTGGTCGTCCATGAACGACTCGCGCTCCATGACGTGACACCAGTAACAACTGGAATAACCCACGGACAGAAAAATAACCTTCTTTTCCTGCCTGGCCTTCGCCAGCGCCTCTTCGCCCCAGGCATACCAGTCGACCGGATTGTGGGCGTGCAACAGCAGATACGGGCTGGTTTCCTTGGAGAGGCGATTGGTGTGCCGCGGGCGCTCATTTGCCGCCACGTCGGTCGGCTCCGCCGCGCCAATCGCCCGATCAAGCGCAATCAGTTGCGCCCAAACGGCCAGCAGCGTACAGGCGAGTTGAAACAATCGCATCCGAGACGGGATCCAGGTAGTGCCCACGGAAAACTGTCACATTGGAAGTCGCGAGCACCGGCTCGCGCTGGTGATCGGGCGCGCCACCATTGTCGCAATTTCCCCGACAATGGCAAATCTCAAATCGGGGCAGAAGTTCTCGCCGGTTTGTGGCTCTACTTCCGACGCGGGAGCGTTTCGTCGTCGTCGTCGTCCCCCTTGGGGAAGCGTTGCGGTCGGCCAGGAGTATCCTTGACATCGTCACCCGTGCCAAACAGCGGCGCGTCGAGCGTGGGGCGTTGCGGCTCCCAGGGAACTTCTTTGGCTCCGGGAAGTTTGTCCGTACGATAAATGGCTCGAAAAGTGACCGGTCCGACCGAGAGCAAATCACCCGGCTTGACCGGCATCGCTTGTTCGGCAATGCGCGTTTCGCCCACGAACGTGCCGTTGAGCGATCCCAAGTCGCGGACCATCAGGATGCCGTTGGCTTCGAAAACCTCGCAATGCTGTCGGCTGACGAGCGGATTGCCCAAAGTCAAATCGGTGCGGCGACTGCGGCCGATGATGGTGGGCAATTCCAGATCATACTGGCGAGCCTCCGTGTCGCCATCAATCACGACTAATTTCGCTTCCACGTGCCACCCCGATCGTGGCCTCGTTTCGATCGATCGCGCGCGAACAAGCTCCAGGAGAGTAAGTCGAGCGCGTCAACCACCCACTATAACTGGAAAACAGGATCTCGCCAACGCTCGTGGTAGCCCACTCGGACGGGTGAATAACGTATATTTACGCGGATTTACGCGCTGCCGGCGCATGGCGCGGCCGCCTGTTCGACCCAACGATCACCTTCTACAATAGGGCGGCGAAACGCGCTTTTTTTCTGTGGCGGAAGTCCCCGTGAAACAACTGCTCAGCGAAGAACAAATCCGCCGCGGCGTCCAGCGACTGGCCAGCGAGATCGGTGGGTACTATGCCGGCCGGCCGCTGACAATCATCGGTGTGTTGACCGGCAGCATGGTGCTCGTGGCCGATCTGATCCGCCGCATCGATCTGCCGCTGCGCGTGGGAGTGATCCAGGCCCGCAGCTACCGCGGCGGAGCAACGCGCCCCGGCCCACTGCAAATCGACGATTCGATGCTGCCCGATATCCAGGGCCGCGACGTGTTGTTGGTCGATGATATTTTCGACACCGGTCAAACGCTCTCGGCGCTTTTACAGCAAATGCAAGCCTTTGGCCCGCGCTCGGTCCGCTCCGCGGTGCTGTTGCGCAAATTGGGCCGCCAACAAGTAGCCGCTCGCCCCGACCACGTGGCCTTCGAGATTCCAGATGGCTTCGTCGTCGGCTATGGGTTGGACTACCAAGACGCCTATCGTCATTTGCCGTACGTGGCCGTGCTCGAACCGACTGATTTGGCGCCAGGGCACTCGGAATGACGCGGCGCATCTTGCACATCATTCCCACGCTCGATCGCTCGGGCGCCGAAAAGCAGCTTGTCATGTTAGCCGGCGGGCTGCCGCGCGACGAATTCGATGTGCATGTTTTTGCACTGACGCGTGGTGGGCCCTTGGCGGCCGAATTGTCGCAACGACAGATTCCGCTGACGGTGATCGGAAAGGAGTGGCAATTCGACCCGACGGCCTACTATCGACTGCGGCGTCAAATTGCCCGACTCAAGCCCGATCTGGTGCAAACTTGGATGTTCACGGCCAACGCCTACGGCCGCGCGGCGGCACTGGCGGCCGGAGTGCGAAACATCGTGGCCGGCGAGCGCTGCGTCGACCCATGGAAGCAGTGGCGTCACTTGGCGATCGATCGCTATTTTGCCAGGCGCACGGCCGCGATCGTGGTAAACAGCCGTGGCGTGCAAGAGTTTTACGCCGCGAAAGGCTTGCCCGCGGACAAATTCCGCCTCATCTACAACGGCATCGGTCCGGCGCCGCCCAGCCCGGTCACGCGCGCACAGTTGCTCGGCGAATTGGGCCTGCCGAGCGAGGCGCGAATCATTGGCGCGGTCGGCCGGCTATGGCCGCAAAAGCGCATTAAAGACTTGATTTGGGCCTCCGACCTGTTGAAAGCAATTCGCAATGACGTGCATTTGCTCATCATCGGCGATGGACCGCAACGGCAAACGCTGGAGCGTTACCGGCGGTTGTGCCGCATCGACGATAAGGTCCACTTTCTCGGCGCGCGCGACGACATGCCGCGGCTGATGCCCCATTTCGACTTGCTCTGGCTCGCGAGCGGCTACGAGGGTTTGCCCAACGTGGTCATGGAGGCCATGGCCTCGGCGGTTCCCGTGGTGGCCACCGATATTTGGGGCAACCGCGAATTGGTGGTGCACGGCGAAACCGGCTATCTGGTCCCGGTTGGGGATCGGGCCGGTTTGGCCCGCTATGCCAACAAGATTTTGGACGATTCCGAGCTTGCCCGCCGCCTGGGGATCGCCGGCCGAGAGCGGATCGCCGCGGAATTCGCGATCGATGCCATGGTCGAGCGACATGCGGCGCTGTACCGTGAAATATTGGGCTGAATGAGCGGGAGTCGGGTGCCGCGAGTGTTTTGCCCGTGGCCGCCCGATAGGCAGTGGCGAGACGGCCGTGGCACCCAGTTTCCAGCCGGCACGTCCAGAAAAACCGGGGAAATCAACCCAGCATGTGTGGAATCACCGGAGCCATTTGGTTCGACCCGGCCGCTGGGATCGCCGCCGAAACGCTCAAGCGTATGACCGACGTGCTCCGGCATCGAGGACCGGACGATGAAGGAAGCTATCGCAGCGAATGGAAACTCCAGAGCGGTTACGGCGCGACGCCCGGCGTGGCGCTGGGACACCGCCGGCTCTCGATCATTGACTTGGCGCTGGGGCATCAGCCGCTGTCGAACGAAGACGGTTCGGTGTGGATCGTCTTCAACGGCGAAATCTACAACCACCGCGAGCTGCGGCAGCGGTTGGAGGGCTCCGGTCACCAATTTCGCACTCACAGCGACACGGAAACCATCGTTCACCTCTACGAGGACGAAGGGCTCGACTTTCTTCGACACCTCAACGGCATGTTTGCGCTGGCCATTTGGGATGCCAACGCGCGGCGGCTCGTGCTGGCGCGCGATCGGCTGGGCAAAAAACCGCTCTATTATCGCCTCGAGCCGAATCGGCTGCTCTTTGCCAGCGAATTGAAGAGCCTGTTGCAAGTGAGGGGCATCCGCCGGGAAATCGACCATCAAGCGCTCGACGAGTACCTCACGTATCAATACGTGCCTCATCCGCGGACGATTTTTCGTGGATTTTCGAAATTACCGCCGGCCCATTACGGCGTTTACGAAGAGGGACGCTGGAAAACCGCTTGTTATTGGCAGCCCGACTTCGATCAGGAAATCAACCGGCCGATTGCCGATTACGCGGCCGAATTGCGCGAACTACTCACTTCCGCCGTGCGGCTGCGGCTGGAAGCAGACGTGCCGCTGGGCGCTTTTCTTTCCGGCGGGGTCGACTCCTCGCTGATCGTGGGACTGATGCAAAGCCAGGTCGCGCGTCCGGTCAAGACGTTCTCAATCGGCTTCCCGATTCCGGAATACGACGAAACGGCCAACGCCCGCGAGGTTGCCCAACGGCTGGGAACGGAACACCACGAGTTTCACCTCGAGCCGCAATGCGTCGACGTGTTGGAAAAACTTGTTTGGCACTATGACGAACCATTCGCCGACAGCTCGGCCATTCCGACCTATTACGTTTCGAAGCTGACCCGCGAACACGTCACCGTGGCGCTGACCGGCGACGGCGGCGACGAACTATTTGCCGGCTATCTGCGCTATCGCGCGGTCCGGCTCGCTTCCTGTTTCGATTCCCTGCCGCGCGTGACGCGCTCGCTCCTCAGCAGTCCTCTCTGGCAACGATTGGGACGTCGCGCTCGGTCGCGTTCGCTGTTGCGCCGCACGGGCCGGTTCGCCGAGGCGCTCGGCCTGGATCCTCGGAGACGCTATCTGCGGTGGCTGGCATTGTTTGACGAATCGGCTCGGGCAGATCTCTACAGCGAGCAGTTCCTCGGCGAGTTACCCGATTCGGATCCCTTCGATTTTCTGGCCCAGGCCTTTGCGCGCTGCCCACATCGGGACCAGGTCACCAGCGCGAGCTTGACCGACCTGGTCACTTATTTGCCTGGCGATTTGATGACCAAGGTCGACATTGCCTCGATGGCCAACAGCCTGGAATGCCGGGCGCCGTTTTTGGACTACCGGGTGGTGGAGCTTGCGGCGCGGATGCCGGTTGCCTGCAAGCTCTACGCGAGCGGACGTGGCAAACGCGTATTGCGCGAAGCCTTCGGGGACCTGCTTCCATCAAGGGTCATGCGGCGACCCAAAATGGGCTTTGGTGTGCCGCTGGAACACTGGTTTCGCAACGAACTTAAGGATTATTCACGCCAGGTACTGCTCGATTCGCGAGCGGCCGCGCGTGGCTATTTTCGTCCCGGTGCGGTCGAGCAGATGTTGGACGAGCACCAAACCGGCAGGTTCGACCACGGGTATAGACTCTGGGGACTGCTGTTCTTCGAGCTTTGGCACCGGCAATGGATGGATAACCAGCCCACACCCCTGGCAGTTTCGGCCTCGGCGACCACCTGAGAGCCGCTCGCAGCGGGCGAAAAATCGTTACACGAGGGACCTTCGTCTTCGCTTACAAAGCGCTCAGCCCTTTAGCTCACTTTGCCGAACGGATAAGATGCAAGGGCTGACAGAACCCTCAAAGCCAGCGAGTAGGGAGCGACGGAATGAAGAATGTCTTGGCAGTGGTCTTGGCGGGAGGCAGAGGAGAGCGGCTGGAGCCTCTTACCCGAGACCGGGCCAAGCCCGCGGTCCCCTTCGGCGGCGGCTACCGCATCATCGACTTCACGCTCTCGAACTGCCTCAACAGTGGACTGCGGAAGATGCTGGTGCTCACGCAATACAAAGCGATGAGCCTCGACCGGCATATCAATCTCGGCTGGCGGCGGCTGTTGTGCCGCGAGTTGGGCGAATTCATCGACGTGGTGCCGCCGCAGCAGCGAATCGACGAGCACTGGTATCAGGGCACCGCCGATGCCGTTTATCAGAACATTTACACGCTGGAAAAAGAGCGGCCCGAGTATGTCGTGATCCTGGCCGGCGATCACATCTATAAAATGGATTACTGCAGACTCGTGGAGTACCACACGGAGAATCATGCCGATCTGACGGTCGGCGCGCTGCGCGTGCCGGCTACCGAGTCGCGGCACTTCGGGGTGATCGAAATCGACAGCAATCAGCGGATCATCGGTTTTCGAGAAAAACCTTCCGTGCCCGCCACCATTCCCGGCGATGAAGGGCACATCTTTGCCTCGATGGGCATTTATGTGTTCACCGCCCGATTCTTGTTCGAGCAGTTGTGCCTCGACGCAACTCGGCCGGGCAGCGTGCACGACTTCGGACGCAACATTATCCCGCCGATCGTCGATACGCACCGCGTATTCGCGTTCCCCTTCCGCGACGAGAATCGGAAGGAGGACGCCTATTGGCGCGACGTCGGCACGTTGGACGCCTATTACGCGGCCAACATGGATTTGATCTCAGTCGATCCCCTATTGAACATGTACGACGAGCGGTGGCCGATCCGCACGTACTTGCCGAACTTTCCACCGCCGAAGTTCGTCTTCGCCGAAGAAGGCTTCAATGCCCGGCGCGGACAAGCGCTCGACAGCATCGTCTGCCAGGGCTCGATCATCTCCGGCGGCACGGTGGAACGCTCGCTATTAGGCACCAATACACGGGTGAACAGTTTTGCCCACGTGCATGATTCCATCCTGCTCGATGGCGTTGATATCGGCCGGCACGCGTGCGTCCGCCGGGCCATCATCGACAAGGGTGTGCACATTCCGCCGGGCGCGGAGATCGGCTTTGATCCCGATCACGATCGAGCTCGCGGCTTCACGGTGAGCGAAGGGGGCGTGGTGGTGATCGCCAAAGCCGACGGCGTGGATCACTTTCTGGAAGCCGAATCGCTACGCCGCTGAGTGCGCGCAAGCGCAAAAAAAAGGCCCCCGGAAAGGCCGTGTCCCAGGGGGGCAAAGGACAGCAACCTTTTCCGGGAGCGATTGGACACTTGCGCTTGACTTGCGCACACCCGGGGGCGATTCGCTGAATTCCCGCCCCGCTTTGTATCCGAAGCGTACCGCCGGCATCCATGCCAACGGGGCCGCTTCGTGGTCCGCAGGAAAGCCAACCCGGCCTCCCCCGTGCAGACCCATCCACATGGATTGTTCGTCTCTCGATCTATCAAGCCGATCTATCGGCCTGGTCTGTAGCTCTTGGATACTCAACGCATCCGCATCGGTGAGGCGGGAGGATATGAGAATCGTCAAATTGGGTCAAGGGCGATTTTTGGCCGCGTTTCCGGGCCTTTTTTTGCCCTCCTTGGACGCAGATTCATGGGCCGCCAGGCGCCCAGTCCCGAACCGCCATCGCGACAGCGCAGCTCGCTTCAACCAGGACCGCAAACGCTTGCCGCTCAAATCCGGCACGCGGGAGGAAAGAGCCTTTTCGAAACCATGTTCGCCGACGTGCCAGGCAATGGCATCGGTCGAGTCGGGCACCAGGCACGATCCGATGGCCGCCACTTTCAACGGCCATCCGGCAGCGCGGCATTGGCGCCGACGACCGCCGCCGCTCCATCGGCAAACAGCGCGTTGCCGAAAAACCGCTCGGGATCCAATCAGTACCAGCTCGGGCCGAACGACCGGCGGCTAGGCAATCGCGGTCTCGACGAACTTCCGCCAAAAAAAGCCGCTCGAAAGCGGCTTTCCCTTGCGATGGGTTGAACATTCGGCGGCTGGGCTTACCGCAACGGCTGCACGCGAGGGCGCACCTTCGTGGCATGAGGCAGCGCGTTGGGTTCCAAATTCCGTGGGGTCTCGACCACGATGCCCTCGGAGTGAGACAGATCAGCCGATTGGGCCACTTTGCCGTCTTCTTTCCACCAGGTCCAGCGGCCCGTGGGGTTTCCGTGGGCGTATTCTCCGTGAATCGATTTTTGTCCGCTCGGATACCACCAGGTCCAGACACCATCCTGCTTGCCGGATTCGAATCGGCCTTCCAGCGCCTTCTGGCCATTAGTATGCCACCAGGTGAATTGGCCCACTTGCACGTCGTGTTCGTAGGTGCCTACCAGTTGACGCTGGCCGTTGCTATACCAACTGATCCAGGGACCGTGCTTTTCGTCCTTGCCCTGCTTGGTGGTGACTTGCAATTTGCAGTTCCACCAGTCGTCGGGCGTCTGCTCGACGTCCTTGGCGAAGAGGTAAGAGCCTTCCGATTTCTTCGTCGCGCCGGGATGGCGTGCGGTTTTCTGCGCCAGCTTGCGGCCGGCTTGATAAGTGTCGTTGATGATCAACTTGGACTCGGAATTCCATTCCCGAAATTGGCCATCGATATCGCCGTCGTGGTACTGGATCTCGCGCATCCTGCGGCCGTTGGCAAACAACCAAACCGCCGTGCCGTCGCGCTTGCCGTCGACGAATTTCCACTGGCTGATGATGTGTTTCTTGCCGTCGTAGATGATCCACACGCCATGCAACTGATCGTTTTTGAACGTGGCCTGCGAGATGAACGGGCCGACGAACTGTTGGTAGGGCATCTTCCCGAGCACTCCATTGTCGGACACGGTGCGATACCAGCGAATCCAAGTGCCCGTGCGACTGCCGAATCTGTATTGGCCCTGCGCGACCAGATTGCCTTGCTGGTCCCACATCTTCCAGGCGCCATGGTTGACGTAATTGCCTTGGGCGTCCTGCGTGACTTCGCGCTCGATTTTTACCGAGCCATCAGCGAACCGCTCCTTGATCACCTCGATGTTCTGCTGGTCCGGGGCGATCGAATCACTGGCCTCGGGTCGACTCAGCGCCTGCGGAATATCGGCGTTGAGACTGGAGCCCACTTCGCCGGCGTTGAGGCTGCTGGTGTCGATCGAATTTGATTCGACCACGCGAGCGTCGGCGTCGTCCCCGGCATCGGGCATCTCGACGACCTGATCGGCGCGGCCGGGCCGAAGTAATCCGGCACTGGAGAGTTGTGGTGCCTGGGCCGGCAGTTCCCTTGCCGGACCGAATAGTATTAGCAAGCCGACAGCTACCGCAATCCATTTCGTCGAACGAACCATGCCCGCACTCCTTTGCTAGCACGAAAGTCATTGCTGCTCCGCAGCAGTACTCAGCGGTACTCGTCGATCTTATCGTCCAATGGCGTCCCGCGGCTTTTGCGGAATTTAACGAAAATTCGCAAGATCCTCTGGCGTGAACTCGGAACCGCTCACATTCTTCTCTGGAGCGCTGCTACTTCTTCAGCTTCGCCAGGAATTTCTGTGGGTCCTTTTGGAAATCCTCGCGGCACCCTTCGCAGCATAGCAAAACATCTTTACCCTCCGCGGAGACTTTGAACGGAGCGCCCATAGAGCCAAGCTTCTCATCGCTCACCGGACAAACGGCTTGCTGTTTGGCCGCATCGCGATCGGCCGGATCCAATTGGGCCAAGGCATCGGCCGTTTCGTCTCCGGCGGTCTGCCGAAGCGCCTTGTCGGCGGCCGGCTCTGGCTTGGAGGACTGCTCCAGTTTGCTGTTCGAGCAACCGGCTAGAAAGACGGTAAAGCCAAGTGTTAGAATTGCGATGGGACCCCTCAAACAGCGTTGCATCTTTATGCTCCTGTGTACGGTGCCGAACATGAACCTTGCCCGCCATCTTTTTTCCATCCGCGCGCGGGCCATTCTAGCGCCAACAATTCCGCGGTTGCAAGGCTGGGTGCGGAAGAGAGAGCCCCCCACCGTATTGGGTGGGGCCTCCGCCCAAAGTGGCCGAGCATCGCATGGAGTGTTTTTCTCTTTTCCGGCCCGTTCTTGGCAACTATTATGCCGGATCGGGGTTCAATGGTCTTGGAAAGCGATTAAAGATTAAAGTAGTGACGCGGGTAGTTGGTCGATTCTCCGCGTCTTCGGAAACCTCCCATAGCAAACCGAGACAACCATGCACAGCCGCCAAGTTCCAGTCTGGTTTTCCGACGGCGGGCCTTCCGGCGAGTGGCACGACTTCAGCTATTTGCAACCCGCCAGGTCCAACCGGAACATTGCCACGTCTCTGTTTTTGATGCTATGGATTGCAATCCTCGACTTCTGCACGCCGCGGACCAATTTTTCCGTCCTTTATGTCGCGCCTTTGGTCTTGCTCGCACAGAGCGGCGCCATGAAATCGGGCTGGCGGATCGCCGGCCTGCTGGTGCTACTCACCTACGGGATCTACATTCTTAAGAACGCGATCAATCCTTCCGAGGGTGGACACCTGTTCGACTATCGGTTGGTCAACCGCACTTTTGTGGCCGTCATGATCGTGGTCATGAGCCAGGTGCTGCGGCTGTGGATTCGCTGGCGCGAAGAACAACACGACGCGGAAATTTCCGAAGATTTCCGCCGTCAGGATCAAGAAATCAGCGCGACGTTTGCCATGCTGTGTTGCGCGCCTTTGATCGTGCTGATCGCATTGACCGATTTTCTTACACCCGCCAACTTCAATTGGCCGATCCTCTATTCGATCCCGCTATTCGCCTGCGGCTGGACCCGCAGTCGGCCGCTGTTGTGGAGCATGCTGATACTGCTGTTGGTGCTTGCCGCCGCGGCATTTATTTGGGGTGCTCAGCCCTCGACCGACGCCGGGGTTGCCCTGCAACGCAACCGAATGTTGGCCGGACTCGGAATGACGATCGTGACCCTGATGCTGCATTATTGGCTGGGCCGGGAAAAACCGGGCGATCGCTAGTCGCTCCTGTCAAGGCCGCAACAATCGGGCCAAGTCTCTTTCACCGGCTGCCCGATTCTTGTTTCGATTCGCGTTGTGCGTTGTTCAGCTGGCGAGCCATCTGGCTGGGTGCGCGCCGGGGGCTGTAGGCCAGGCCGATCCAGCCGTCATCGATGATGAACTGTGTTATTTCCAAGTCGTTCAGGCGCGGGTCCGACGTCAGCTTTTCATCCAGCAAGCGAAGGTCCCGATTGCGGGACAGCACCTTGCTGAAAATGGCCCGCAGCACCAATTGAGGCTTGCCTTTCAAGCTTTTCCCTTCCAGATGGATCGTACTATCGCGGGCCTGGCCGGCATCGCGGGTAAACTGGGGCGACAAACCCTCCGCCTCAGGCCAGTAGAAAGTGCGCACCGCGAAATCGCGCCAACGATTCCGGCGTTGCACCAGCTCGGCGATGGCGAAAGTCACTTCCACCCGGTCGGCATTGCAGCGCAAACGCACGGCATCCTTTTGGGCAAAGGTCACTCTGACGTCTTCGGGTAGGTCGTCTTGGTTGGTCAATTGAGGCCGGTCCAGTTTTTCGGCAAGCCAAGCAAACAGTTCGGGCAGGGCGAACGTGCGGCCCTCGAGGTCCAGCCGCTCGATAACGTTGTTGAGCGCCGACTGGTGTACCTGCAGACTAAACCAGCTATCCGAAGGCGCTCGCGGCCGCGGCGTATGAGCCCCCAATTGTTCGGTGCCGGCTACGCGCATCCGGCCCGCGATCCGCTCTTGAGTGGTCGAAAGCGCCAACGGCACCAGTTCCAGACCCAGGCGATTGAGCGTGGCTAATTGCTTTTTCTGAACGCTCTCGGCGGCTTTCACCAAATGCGGGCGAACCTCGGCATCGAATTGATCGCGAGCTCGCATGGCCACTTTCTGTTCCACTTCCATCCGGGCTTCGTCACGCGCGTCGTCGTGCTGCGAACGAGCAATGCTCCGCACCAACGATCCGACCAGCGGCACGCCGTCAAAATCGGTCTCCAAGGAAACCAGGTAGGTGTAGTTGTTCTCCGCTTCCGAGACCGCGGGCCAGACACTCAAACCCTGAGGACCCAGCACAAGCAGCTTGCGCACCAGGAACGTCGATTGGCCCGAGTTATGAAATTTCGCGGGTCCGCTGGTGGAAACCGTATCGGAAGCCACTAAACCGCTGGCTTCCAATCCCACGCGAATTCGCCGCGGGTCGGGCACGAACCGGGCCGACACCTTGGTAAAGGTCGTGCTGCGGCCATATACCGGCACGTTCATTACCGTATCGCTCACCGCGGCTTCGATTTTCTGCGGTTGGGGTATCATCCGATTCACAAGCGCGCTGGAAACCGCGATCCGCAGGTTGGCATTGCGGTAGTGGGTTTCGAGGTGCTGGCTGATTTTCTCGGCCGCGCTCGGCGCCGACCAGCTTAAGCCCCGCGAATCGTTGGCCACCAAACGGGCATCGCTGGCCAGGCCGGAACGCTCATACTGCTCGACGTGCGCGAGCAATCGAGCGGCCGTGATCGGTTCGGCGGCCCACGACCGTAACTCCGTTTGCAAAGCGGCCAGCGGCCCTTCGCTGACAAACTTGCGCTGCGTTCGCGACAGCCGGCTGGAATTGAGTCGGTCGAGCACCTGCCGAGCCGCGGTTCGGCGCTCGTCCTCTGTCGGCTCTTGTTGGTCACTGGCCAACCGCTTCAGTCCGTCCAACTGCAGGTATTCGCGCCAGGCAGTGCCGGAAGAGCCCTGGCTAGTGAGAGCTTCCACGTCCGCCAGGCATACCGCTATCCGCTGGGGTACCGCCTTTCCTTCGTCGTCGTGGCGAACCAGCCGATCCAACGCCGCTGCCGACTCCCAAATATCCAGCCATCGTGCCAGCGCATATTGAACTCGGATTATTTGGGCCGCGCGCGGCGGATCGGCGGCCGTCGCCGTTGCATTGTCCTCGCCCAGCGCCCGCAGATCCTTGATGATGTCCATCGCCGAGCGACTGTTTTCCGTCGTGGGACGACACAACTCGTAAATCAAGCCGGTCGCCTGCTCGGCCCAAATGGCACTGGGCTCTTCTTGGGCCAGTTGCGTCAGCTGTTCGACGAGGACTCTGGGCAGCGGCCACGTCGAGCTCGCTATGGCCGGTTGATAGTCGGGCTCCGCCGGAGCCTCGTCCCGGGGCAGCTCCATCGGAGCTTCCGCAGCCGGCCCGCCCGGACGATTCGCCACTTCAACGCCCGGCTCGCGCACTTCCTCGGCAAACTCGGGCAGCGGAGGAACGACTTCGGCGACGGGCTCGGGCGCAGGCTGAGTCTTGCGGTCGGTCGCTTCGTCGATCGCCTTTCTCTCGATGAGCTCCTCGCTAGCCATGACCTCGTACACCGGGTTTGGACGCTCGAACGTTACTTGGCTGGCCGCGGAACGCGGTTGGCGCTCGGAGAGCACTTGGCGCAGAGTGTCTTTGCGCGCCATGCGATCCCACGCGCGAGGGGCCGTAACGCTCAACACGAAAAGGCACGCCAAGATTCCCAAGTACGGCCAGACGGGACTTTGTTGCTTCAATTTCATCCACCCACTCCTGAACCCGAGGTTCCCCGCGCCAACGCGAGAACGATACGATCCCGCATTTCATTACAATCGGAAAAACGCCGTGATTACGTGATTAAGTGGAAGGTGTTTCAGGAGAAGCTTTCAGACGTTGACATGGCCGCATTGAGAGGGTGGCAACGGATGGCTGCGACTGGGAAGAACAGGGTGAGTTTAACGATTTTCCCCTGGCCCGATTTGGCCCCCGCGTGCTCAGGGCTCGATCAGCACCGTGTCGTCGTGCTCATACCCTGGCGCGCAACAGCAAAGAAAGGTCAGCGGGGTGCCGCCGGTGTTCGTTATCTGGTGCGCAAGCCCCGGCGGAATGGCATACCCCGGAAACCGACCCTTGGGCGCAAAAAACCGAGAAAAATTCGCCGCGTGCTAGGCGCGGGGGGGGGGCGGTTAAGATAGGAATCATTCTGAGCCTGGATCAGTTCAAGGCTCATCCCAGATGACAAACGCCGGTTCAAACGTCACGGCAACGTACGCCGACTCCGGGAACAATATCCTTCTGTCGCCCGCTCAACTGGCCGGAGCGGACGAAGAAGAAATCTGAACGCCCAACAGTCTTCCCGGTCGTTTTCCGACCATCTGCTGATTACCTCCCAGTCGAAATCGGCCCAACGGCCACGATTGCACGGCGAACGTATATCCCGTGTGGCTCGCAGATTTTTGCGTGCTATCGAGCGATTTATGGTTCTCGCCGGCGGCATTATGAGAGAGAGAGAGAGTCTGTAAGGTGGACCCCAATCGGCACGTTAATTGCTGTTTAGGCGACGCTTGAAGCTGCTTTGATTCGCATCGTAGAGAAGTAGGTCAGCCAACTTTGGAAACAGGCCTTCCGGTGGGGCAAACTCTCTACACCAAGCACGCCGCCGTGTTCAACTCAATCCATCCACATTCAGTTGGCCGAGAAGACTTGAGCGACGATGCGACGAACGCCGCGCGCGATGGACAGGAAAAAAATGCAAGGTT
>JACQFF010000178.1 GCA_016200205.1 Planctomycetia bacterium | reverse complement strand
TTCGACGCCGGTTTGAATCACATCATCGCGCCGTTCGAGCGGATCATGGGCTTCACCTTGTTGAGCACCCAGGCCGTCCAAACCATCAACCGTTTCCCCTTGGGCATCAGCGGCATCGGCTCCGGCTTCTAACGCGACAGGCGGTCGGCTCGGAATGGCTAGCAAGTGTGAGAGGGTCACAAACCGTTTAGGAGGACAGAGCCATGTTGAAGTCAGTCGCAATTGGGACGATCTTATGCGTTGGGTTTGGGCTGGCATTTACGTCGCCAGCAGTGGCTCAGGGCTTGGGCAATTATGCCTCGGGGCCCGGCGCCTACACCGCGAATCCGTACAGTAGTCCGCCGGTCAGCCCGTATATCAACTTAGGGATCAATCCCAGCAACGGACTGTCGAACTATCAGAGCTTGGTACGGCCCCTCATAGACGAACGCGAGGCAATGCAGCGGCAGGTAGCGACCCTTCAGCAGCTGCAACAACAGATGCGCCAATCGCAATTCGGACAAGCTACACAAGATCCTAATCGGCAAGATCCCAAGGAACGCCCCTGGGCCAAGCATTTCATGCAATACTCGCACTATTACGGCGGTCTGCGTTAGCGATCCGAGCTTGGGTCTCGGTACACACGAATCTGCTCCGTCGGAGATTTGACTAGTGGAATGATGGTCGCCAGCGGGCTCGCAACTCGATCCAACATGTCGCGAGCAGGGCCAGTAACCCCACAATGCTTGGGGCGAGAAGGAGCCACCAAGTCAGGCCCACTGCGCCGATCACCAGCGACGGCGCAAACGTGGGCAACTGGCGGCCTCGCAAAAAGAAAGCCGCGACGGCCGCCAGTACGACGAGCGCGAACGCCGCCGCTAGCCGGCCAGCCCAGCCATCGGAAACCGATTGTGGATAGTTCAACTCGAGGTCATACGATGGTCCCCGGACGAGGTAGTACGCAGGCAGCCGATTTGCGCGCGCGGATGCCAACAGCTCAGTCGGGGCGTCGGCCAAGGAATTCTGACGCGCGGATTGAGTCCCGGAACCAAACCGCTGATCGACCGCACCGATGATCTGATCGAGTTTACGTGCTTCGAGCTCTTCTTCCGACTGGGTAGCGGTTCGACGGTCCGCGACCAATTCCCACTTCAAGAGCGTCCGCGATTCCGCGTAGCGCTTCTTCCACGGCCGATACCAGCGCGCGATTTCTTCGGGGAGATGTTCGCCCAGGACTTCAGCAGGCAAGGGGACCAGCGCCGCCATGCTCTGGAGCCGAGTTAGCTGTTGATGGGCGGCGCCGACGAGCCAATGGGAATCGCGCGGTTGACCGATGCCGGACAGTAACGGCCCATGAACGGTCCACAGGGTGCGTTCGACCTCCAAGTCCGCCAGCCGTGGACACTCGAAATGCCGGCGGCTTGCCGATCCTGGCGCGGGGCTGGTGTAGACCACTTCCACCCGCTGCGGCAATTGTGGAGGCCCCAGCCCCAATCGCCAGCGATTCTCGCCGAGCGCCACCAGCATCGCCGGCAGGTTCTCGATCGAAACGTGCACCAAACGACAGGCGGTTGGAAGTTGGAGCACGCAGCTCGTCGCGCCCCCGGGTTTCAGGTCGAACGTGGCCACGCCCTGACAATGACCGTCGGGTTGCCAGACCACGTGAATGTCGGCCAAAGCGACTTGGGCCGATGCACTTGCGCGCTCGACGGCCTTGAGCGAAGCCTGAAAGTGGTCGCCGGCTACCTGGTAAACCGCCTGCGATTGGGCGTTTGGCCCATGCACGGAAAACCCCGCGGGCAACTGGGCGCGAGACAATCCGAATGTCTCCCACGTGACTTGCTGCAAGTCCAAGTGCTGCGGTAGCACCACGAAGCGTTCCAGCTGTTGGTTGCGCAGGGGCAGAATATCGGGTACGCGCAAGCGATCGCCGGCGGAAAGCGCCACGCGACCTCGGAGCTTCAATTGATATTTGTCTTTGATCGGCGCTTCAGGGTACACGATCATTTGGCGTCGTGCTTCTCCGGGAATCGGCACGAGCTTGAACGGCGTGGGCGGATCGAGCCGATATGGCTCCGACCATTGCGAAGGAATCTCGAATTGTAACGTATCGATCAGACCGTCGAACACGTCAAGGTGATACTCGGTCTCCGCGATCCAGTGATCCGCGTCGCGAGAGAGAGAAGTCATCGCGACGGCGCGCGATTTCGGGACATTCGGAGCAAGCTTGACCGATGGCTTTGCTTGAGGATCATCGAGTAAATAGCCGCCGATACGCGCGCCAAACCCCTCGGGCGTTTCGAACTCGCTCGCATCGAGGTCGCTGATGCCATTTGACGTTCGAACTTCGGTTAACACGGCGGGCTGACGAAAAAGTTGCAGGCGGCTTTTTTTGATTTCGGCACTCGCCACTTCGAATTGTGGGACGCTCAACGCATCGGTCTCGTTCACGGTCAGGCGGCCGCGCAGAGCAAGTTGTTGCTTGCCGGTTACGGGAGCGGTCAAAAACACCGTAATGCGCCCGCTCTCGTCGAAAGACCAGCGCGCCACGCGCTCGACGTCGTCCTCCATCAGCGACACCTGCTCGATCGACAGTCCCGGCGGACCTTTGAGCTGCAATTGAAACAGATAATCGCGTGGGGCGGTCAACAGCGACGCGTCGAACTGCACAAGTGACGAAAGGCGTCCGAAACTGATGGCCAGCGTCTGCTCAATGGTGGTATGGGGTTCGTTGGGCTGGGTAGCCAAAACCCACATGGGTTCGCCGCGCGGGATGCTATAGGCGGCTTGTGGCGGGGAATCGGAATTGCCCCAAGTGGCCGTAAACTCCGGGATTCCCACGGGCTTCGAATCTTCTCCGGCTTGCTCTTTGTATTGCAGCGCGGAGTCAACCGAAACAGCCAACCACCGCTTGACCATGCGGGCCCCGCTGGATTCCAGCCGGGGAAGCCGCAGATTGCCGACCCCGGAGGTACCGGTCAACAGGAAAGAAAGTTCAACGTCCACGTGATCGGACACGGTCCGCGAAAGTTCCAAATCGATTTTCTGCGGATCGCCGGGGATGGTGTGAACGGCGGTGACCGGCGACTGGGCGTCGATCGTGGGCAGCAGCCGCAGTCGTGGATCGGTCAGCAGGCGGATCTGCCGGACGCGACCCGCGACGATGCGGTACTTGAACTTGGCATCGAGCACCGTGGTGCCTGGCCGTACTTTAACCCACACGAATTCTTCGACTTCTAGATTTGGTGCGGCGGCTTCCATCCCGATGCCCACCGGCCAGCGGACTGCCAGGCGATTGCAGGCTCCGAGCTGGGCCTGCAGTTCTCCCCGCTCTTTCTGGAGGCGAATTTGGCCGCGCGCCGCGGGCAATTCGATGGCCGGCGCGTCGCGAGGAAGGTTCAGTTCGAGCACCGCGTTGGCCAGCGGAGGAATCGCCAGATCAAAACCCGCCGTCGTGGAATCGGTTTGCAACGACGGCTGTAAATCGAGTTCGACGCGATACGCGCCGGCGCCCGGCGCGGCGATTGCCAATTCATCGCCCGTCGCGTTCCACGCCACCGGAATGGCGCGGCCATCGAGCCGGACTGCCACAACGAGATTTGCCGCGCCTTCGCGAGGGAACGGAATGCGGACCGACAGATTCGATTGAAACACATGGAGATCAAAGCTGACTTTCAGCTGCGATAAGCCCAATTGCTTGTGCACGGGGTCACGGGAGAGACTGCCCTGGTAATGAGCGCGCGTAATGAGCCAATCTTTGGGTTGACCGCTGGCGTTAGCGGCCTGTCGCGAAAGCTGATTGTAGAATTCTTTGGGGATGTAGTATTTTCCACCGAGCGGATTCTCTTGGGCGTCAACCTGCACGAACACCCGATAGAGCGGAGCGTCCGCCTCTTGGCGGTTCGTACCGGCGGCTCGCGGCGGTTCGCCTGTCGTCGCGCTGGCCGGCTTTCCGATGGCCTCAACCGACCGTGGCGGGTTTGGCGGCGGCGGTGCTTGTCGATTGACATTCTCCTGCGACCCGTACAGCGCGATTCCTACATTGAAAATCGCGGCCAATAGCAGCAGCGTGGCAACCGGCTGCGCGCCGCTGCCGCGGGTTTGCGGGACGCGCGTTCGCGAGGGATCGTTCGATTTCGGCTCAGCTTCGGGGTGCCGAATGATGCGAAGCGCCAAGCAGAACAGGCCCGCCAGCAGCGTGGAGCTCGCCAGCGGCACGTAAGCGGCCGGCAGCACCAAGGCCGCGAAGGCCCCGATCATGCAGACCAGCACGACGGCAAGAGGCGGCCGATTCGCGATGCCTATTCCGATGGCGACCAAGGCCAAGAAGACAGCCCACCCCAAGCAGCGCATCGCGGTGGTGTGGACGATGCGAATTTGCGGCATGCTGGATTCGGAGAATTGAAAAGTGTAGGCGTTCCAGCCACGGGTTTCGTTGACGTTGAGACTGGCGACTTCCGGAATCGTCCAAGGGGATTGGCCCGGCTCGGGCTTGGCGCGCCATGTCTCGACCGGCTCGAAATGCGACCAGGTACGGCCCTGGGCGACAAGCTGCAACTCGTCGGACAGTGGGCCCGCGGAAAGGGCAAACATCACGCCCGACTGCGGCGAAAGCTGGCTGGCAAACGATGCGGCGCTCGACGCGCTGGTGACGGCAATAAAATTCGGCTGGGCGATCAACACCAGGTTCGCTTGCCGTAACAGCGCAAAACCGCGGTCCAGCGCGGAGTCGCCGGGCTGAAACCGGACCCGCGTCCGCGGGGTCACTCCGAGCCACTGGAGACTTTCCCCATCGATCAGTAAGACTCGCCGCAATTGTGCTTCGGCGTCGCCGCTCGACGCGAGCAGTTGACCCCATGTCAGTTCACTCTCGCCTTCCCCGTTGACGTAGTCGGCCACAAAGGTCCCGAGGTTTTGCACGAACTGCTCGCAGGCCTTCAGCGACAACTGGTCCTCCGATCCGACGGCAGTAAACTGCCGCCAATCGCGCGCGGCAAGCGGATTGAAGACGCCCCCGCGCGGCGCCCGGCCGAGAACTCCGAACAGCCGCTCGGTCCACGTCAACGGCAAGTTCGCCTCGGTCGGAAATCGGCTCTCCGCATCACGAATCTCATAGCCCGGGGGCAACCAAATCGACCACTGCCGAGCTACCACCGGGACGTCCACCAGCGGAAACGTCGGCGCGCTGATCGACACCAGGTGAGGCAACGAATCGGCGGTCGCGTAATACAGCGAAAGCGCCGCAAAACTGCGGCCCGGCGGCAGGTCCACTAAAAAACCAGAGTCGTCGGAAGCGGTCAACACCAGCGGCAAACGCTGCTCGTCGACCCAAGCGGCTTGCAAGTTCGCGCCCGCCGGCAGCGACACCCGAATCTGTTGTCGCCCGGCCGTCTGGAGGCGAAAAGTTGCCAGGTGCACGCACGTGCCGTCAATGGCAAAGCGGGAGTCCAGGCGACTGCTCCAGACCCATGCGCCGGACTCGGCCTGGGTGGGCCCGGCCGGCGCGATGCTGACGGCGGGCTCGTTTCCCAAATCGTCGCGCGCCGGCTGGTATTGATACGTGGCCCGGGCCGTTTGATATCGATCGGCTTCGAGAAGTTCGGCTGGAACAGAAGTGAGCCGGCGGTTCGTGATCGCCAGGCCCGCGTCGCCGAGCGCTCGGATGGTTAACGTGCCGTGCTCGGTGGTGGCCTCGGCGACCGAAGCCAACGCCAAGTGGGTTTCCCGGCCAAAAGGCACGGTGCGCACGGCGCGCAACTCGAAGGGCCCAGGCCGGACCAACTGCAAGTTGAGTTCCCACACTTCGCCCCCGGCCCCCAGGCCCAAGGGGGCCGGGTCGTCGACGGATAAGCGGCGAGCTGAGAGTTGACCCGAACTTCCGCCGGCCAGAGTCCATTCGAAGGGAACATCGCGCGCCTGCGAAAACCGCACGACTAGCCGTTCCACTCGGACCGCTTCGGGGATGCATTGAATCGTGTAGGTCTCTGTCAACGCGTTTTTTTGCACTGCGGCATCGATGCGGATATCGGCTGCGTAGCTCGGTTTCCGCCGCTGCAAGGCGACGGTGGCTTGCGCGAAGCTCGAATCCTCGACGAAGAGCAGCCCGTTGGGAGGCTGCGGAAGGAGTTGCAACTCGGCCGGAGCCAGTTCGAGCGGATCGTGCCGTCTAAGCTCTTCCGAACCGGTCCAGCGCAATTCGTAACCATCGGCGGCGCGCACGCTAATCAGCCTGGTCCCCACGTCGAGCTGATCGAAGGACAACATCTCGAGTTGCTGCGATTGAAACACCGGCCCCGAGGGCAGCGGACAATGGCCGCGGACCAAAAGCCGCACGGGATTGGCGGCCGAAATCGCACGTTCCAAGCGGAGCTTCAAGCGAGTTGGGCTGGGCTGCTGCTCTTCGAGCTCCCACTCGGTCACTCGATTGGTACCCAAAGCCTCGACGGCATCGATCGTCCAAGCCGCGTTCACATCGGCCCGGGTAACGAATCGCTCGCCGCGGCTGGCGCTGAAGACAACGGCAGAGCGGGCCGTGATTTCGTTGGCGCCCACTTCCACGACGGCACCGGTTTCGACTTTCAACTGCTCGCGAGGCTGCACAAGCAAGACGTCCATCGTCGCGCCGGGACGATAGTATTGGATTTCTATGGACTCGCCGGTCGAAGGGGCCGGAACCGCCGCCACTCGGGACTGCCGGCAGCCTTCGGTCGATAGTTGCTCCAACACGAGCGAGTTGGGGATCAGCAGCGTGGCGGTTCCTTCTTGCCACGACATGCCCTCGGGCTGCAGCCCCGGCAAACGCCAGGTTTTTCCGCTGGTCAACGGGGCGATCGCCCGGAGTTGCAGCACGCGTCCCGTGCCCACGATGGCCTCGGGAAGCTCGAGCACGACGTGGGACATGTGCGTTTCGACGTCCGTCGTGGTCGACCAGGGCACGTCCAATTCTCCGTAACGTGCGGCGACCAGGCTCAACGGTGAATCGAGATCGACGGCAATCCGCTGCAGCGGTTCGCCGTGAATATCAAGATTAAGCTGCGCGCTAAGATTGATGCCGCGGGCGGAGAATTCATAAGTGAGCGACTGGCGTAGCAGCGTCAAGGGGCGCCGCTCGCGGGCCGTGCCTTCGCGCACGATGCGCAAATTCAGGCGATTGTGTCCACCGAGCTCAACGCTCCAACGAGTTTTCTCCGGGGTCGCACCGGTCGCCTTTGACACAATGCCCTGGTCCGCGATCAGATCCAAACCCGCGGGTAACTCGATTGCCAGGCTCTCCATCGGGCAGCCCGGCAATTCGATGTGGAAGCCAACTGCTCCGGAGGCCGTTCGCTCGCCGCGCAGCGACCATTGGCACCCTAATTTCGATCCTTCCACCAGAACCCGCACGTGTCCGTCCGCCACGGCGCCCAGCACGGCCGGCCTCGAGCCTTTATCCTGCCAGGCGGCGGTGCCCAGGGCCAGGTTGCACGGATCGAGTGCCAGCAAGCTGGCCGCGTCCGACCCCCGGGCAATTTCCCACACGCTGTTGCCGACCAGCAAGTCTTCGCCCACGAGTTGAGCCGTGTAAGCGGCCTTTTCGATTTGCGCCGCCCGAGCGCTAGGTGCCCCGGCAGCGCTGGCATGCGCGGTTTCGATCAGCCATTGAAACTCTTTGGCGTCGATCGGCAGATAACCCTCGGTCCAGGTCCCCTTTTGAATCTGTTCGGCCGGGATGTAGATTCTGCGAAATCTGGGGGCCGCGGGACTCGTGGCCTGTCGGGCATCGAGCTGCTCTGCGGCCACCGCGGCACCGCCGGCCATCAAGAGAGCCCCGATGAACCACGCCGTTGCGATGCGCACGCCGCTCATGATTCGCCTTCCGGGGGCGCGGTCGGCACCAAGGGATTTGTCGCGGTCGAGGGCCGCGAACCGGGTGCGCGTTGATACATTTCCGTCGCGGTCCGTTCGATCGCTTTCGAGCTGCCGCGCACGGCGATCGTCGCCACTTGAGGCCGAACCGAAACGCGGGCCATCACGGCCGCCACAACCGTCAACACGAGACCCAAGCTGGAAGCCTGCGCCAACAGCACCGCCGATTCCGGATCCACGAGGCTGGCCGAAAGTATGAATAACGCCAATGCAAACAGCACGGCCGGGTGTCGAGCAGACGGAAAATAGATCACCAGCAGTCCGCCCAACAGCAACGGCAACGACGCCAGAAACACCAGTCGGGCGCGGGTCAGGGAATAGACCTCAAGCGGCTCGACTGTGCCTACCGTGCTGAACAAGTAACGGTTCGTGGAACCGACCCGTTGTCGCTCGCGCGCCGCGAATTGCTCTTCGGTTTCGCCGGCCACGCGCGGCGAGTCGCCCGACGTCACCGCCCCCGACGAAACAGTCCCGACCCAACTTTCCAATTCGCGCTGCTCCAGCGGAGGCTGACGTTGCCACAACAAGCCCGACCAGACCCAACTGAATTCGCGGGTGTAATGAGCCGGCGCGAAGAGCACATGTTCGTTTTCCGGCAGCACCAACTGCCAATAGAGCTGCTGCGTCCAGCCCGCCGGATTGAGCTGGGGACACGCAAGAGCCAACTGCCCCAAGGTCTGGGCGTCGACAAAATGATACCGTAGTTCCAGCAAATGCTCGCTACGCGGCAGGCCGGGCAACGCGATGCTTAGTTCCCGCTGGCGATCCAACTCGGGCGTCAATCGGCGTCCGTCGATGTGCATTTCAAGCGATCCCAAATCCGCGCCCACAGGCAGCGCGATCTTCAGGTGCGTGTTGCTGGTGGTAAAGCGGTAAACCACCCGATCCTGGCGCTCGGAATC
>JACQFF010000177.1 GCA_016200205.1 Planctomycetia bacterium | reverse complement strand
GGATGCGGGAAATCCGCACGTCCGGTTTGATGAGCGGGAGGTGAAAACGGAGCATGGCTCGGCTAGTGCGGCACCGGCAACCGAAAGCGCCGGAAACAGATAGGCCCCGCCTAAACCACCGCGTCACCTCTCGACTCTACTCGCCCGCGAGAGATCGACAGAGCGTCAGAAGCTGTCGCCGCCCGTGTCGTCCTCGTCGTCGGTTCTGTCTCGGGACCTCTCCTGGAGACTCCTGCGCAAATTGTCGAATTCCCTGTGGATCTCTTGCATGCGACGGTTCATTTCCTCGAGCCGGCGTTCGAGCCGCTCTTCGAATCTACCTGCTGGGCCCTGACCGTCGGGACGTCCGGGTCTGTCGAAAGCGCCGCTGGGACCGGGCGGATGATCGCCGGGGCCGTCGTGGCCGGGACCCTCCGCGTGTGGCGGTCCAGGCGGACGACGACCGGGACCCTCAGGACCATCGGGACGAGTCGGACGATCACGGCGACCATGGTCAGGGCCGTCGGGCCCGGGACCATCTGCGCGTGGCGGTCCAGGGGGATGGCGTGGGGGACCTTCAGGGCCCTCGGGACCGCGAAAAAATAGGGCTTGCATGGGCATGTGCCCGCGTCCTAGCAGTGCCTCAACGTGTGGGCGCACCTCGTCGGGCAGTTTGGCCAGATCGTCTTCTTTCACGGTCCAGGTCTTATCTGCTTGCTTCACCTCGATCTCCGCGGGATTCTTCCCCTGCTTGTGAATGTTGACCGTGAGGTCGTCAGGGAATTCACCGCCGAAGGGAGTGCCGGGCGGAAAGATTCTTGCCGGCTTTAAAAGTTGCATCCGAACGTCGACGCCGGCCTGTTTGAGTTTCACTCGAATGGCCTCTTCCATTTCCTTCCATCCTTCGAGATTTCGCGGAGAGTGTTCTAGCCATGCCCGCTCGGGCCGTTTGGCCGGAGTAACCGCAACGGTCATTGTCTTGCCGGCGCGCATCAACTGGAACGAAAGCTCCTTCCCGTCCGCCTGCTCGACGATGTTGACCAGGTCCCGGGAGCTTTTGATCGGTTTATCGCCGACACTTAGCAGAATGTCGTTTTCCTTGATGCCGGCCTTTTCGGCAGGCCCTTCCTCGCCAACCCCTTCGACCAGCACTCCTTCGCCCTTGAGGCCTAATTGGTTGTCGAGGGCCGCCGGAATGGGCGCCAGCGACATTTTGAGCCAATACTTGGCCGCGGCTTCATGCGGCGCGGGACGTCGCCTTCCCTCTTTCGGAACGGATTCTTCTTTGGTTGGCGGTGATTTCTCGTCCGCGGGCTTATCATCATCCGCCCAGGCGGAGCTGGCTGAGAGCACCGCGATTCCAAACACGCCGAGCCAACTGGCCCGGCGGAGCCACGTGGAATATGACATGACGATTCTCCTTTTCAATCGACTGGAGTGAACCGATCGTGATTGGTTTTGATGGGAGGGCAAGGCTCCTGCCGAGCCTTTGCCTCCGGTGTAAAATTCGCTCAGCGGGAGCTTCGCCCTCGCGAATTCGAGCGCTTAAGGATTGTGACGGCACGCTTACTACTGATACTGCACAATCTGTGGATCGTGGATCTCGATTTCTTCGATGGGTACTATCAAACGCCGGCCGTCCGAGAGATCGATCGGCATGTAGCGATGTTGGCGGTTCACTTCCAACCCCGCTTGCTGCAAGGATCGCAACAATCCCGCGGGCAGCGCCGATTCGCTCTCGAGCAACTCCTGATCGCCCTCGGCGGCATTCGTGACCGGCAGTCGGATTTCACGCTCGCCGTCGGCACCGTCGGCCAGCGTCAGCGTGATGGTTTCGCCATCTTGCCCATCGCCTTCGTCTGCGGCCCAGTCCGTCTCCGCTAGTTGGCCCGGTTCGGGTTCGTGCGACTGTGGCAAGGAGTTGTTGGCTTGCAAAGGTTGCCCGGCAGACTGATATTTTACGCCCAACCCAAACGCCACGACCAAGCTAGCCGCAATCGCCAGACACATGCCCCAAAGCGAACGGCGGTTTTTTCGAGATTCCACGGGCGAGGGACTGGTGAGCGCGGTGGTGTGCGCGACGAGCGGTTCGACCGCCAGGCGCGACAATTGCCAGCGCCACGTTTGGGCTTCAAGAAACGCCAGGGCACAGCGGCGCCACGCGCCCGGCTCATCGTCGAGTCCAGCGAGCAGGTCGCGGCGCTGGTCTTGGCTCAGCTCACCATCGACCAGCCGATCCAAAACGCGCCCCTCGTCGCCACGAAATTCATTCAAAATGCTCATGGTTCGACCTTAACCCCCTCGCAAGCCACCAGTTCATTTCGCAGCCGTTTTCGTGCCCGGTGCAGCCGTGACTCGATGGCGCTTTCGCTCGTGCCCAAGTGTTGGGCCAACTGTTCGTAAGACCAGCTTTCGGTATATTTCAATAACAAGATTTCCACGTCGCGCCGGGGCATCCGCGAGATCGCTTTGCGTACCAGAGTTTGCCGCTCATCGGCCAACAGCCACTCCAGCGGATCGACGGTCCGGCTATCGTGCTCGGTGGGCCGCAGACGCTCGGCATATCGGCTGGCCAATTTGCGCCACCTTCCTTGCTTGCGGCGATACAACAACGACTGGGTCAGCGCCACGCGATACAGCCACGGCGCCAGCTTGTCGACATCGGCGAGCGGCGCCTGCTGAGCGATTGCCGCCAGCGCCACCTCTTGCATCACCTCGTCCACCGCGCTCGGCTGGCCCACCCGCGCGAGTACGACGGTGCGCAACCAGCGGTCGTGCTGCACAAGCGCGGTTTGCCAATTGATTTGCGGCATCGGTGAAGGGCAAAGCGGTGTTTGGGAACGGTTCTGTTATTTCGCCGACGTCAGAAGAATAGTTACCGCCGGGGGCCCCGTCTTGCGAAAAAAACACCTTTTCCCGCGACAGGCTCGGCAACTTGATGCGGACCCGTGGCGTCTAGAAGACTTACAGCGGGACAACCCTTTGATTATACATCTTGACTGGCTAAGGACCGTGAACGCTGGCGGTTGGCGGTTTCCAGTTCCGCCGAGTTGCCCTAAAATAACGCTTTTCAACATCTTGACACTCTCGCCTTGCGGAGATTCGCGAGCATGTCGCAGCGACGTTCCTTTTGGCTGATGAAATCGGATCCGGGCTGTTTTTCCATCCACCACCTGGCCGAGTGCCCCGGGAGAACCACGTGCTGGAGCGGGGTGCGGAATTATCAGGCCCGAAACTTCATGCGCGATCAGATGAAGCTAGGTGACGGCGTATTGTTCTACCATTCGGGCGGCGCAACGCCGGCGGTGGCCGGCACGGCCGTCGTGGTGCGCCAGGCTTATCCCGACCACACGGCCTGGGACCCGCGCGACCAGCATTTCGATCCCAAGGCATTGCCGGACAAGCCGATTTGGCAAATGGTCGATATCCGGTTGGAAGCAATTTTTGTCGCGCCCATTCCGCTCGAAATGCTGCGAAAAATGCCGACGCTGGAGAGCATGGAATTGTTGCGCAAGGGCTCGCGGCTCTCGGTGCAGCCGGTCACGCCGCGCGAGTTCGAAGTGATCGTCGAACTTTCGCGGCGAGCGGGCCCAACCAGGGCGAGTGGCAAGACCGCGAAAAAGGCTGCCGTGAAGACGCGCTGAGGTCGCCGAAAGGTTCGCTCAAGTCGTTGAGCGCTCTCGATCCATGAAGTTTTCCCATCACGATCCGCTCGAGTGGATTGAGGCCGAGTTGGCCACGCTGGCACGCCGTGGGCTGCGGCGCCAGTTGCGCACGCACGCCGGCCCGCAGCAGGTGCGCTTGCAGATGGGCGGGCGCGAGTTGCTCAATTTTGGATCGAACGATTATCTGGGCCTGGCAGCGGATCCGCGTTTGATCGCAGCCGCCGCTCGTGCGGCTGACGAAGAGGGTTGGGGAGCCGGCGCCAGTCCGCTGGTGACGGGGCACTCGGCGGCGCACCGGCGGCTCGAAGAGCGGCTGGCCGACTTCGAGGGCACGCCGGCGGCGCTTGTGTTTTCGTCCGGGTACGCGGCCAATATCAGCACGATTTGTGCCTTGGTCGGCCGCGGCGACGCCGTTTATGCCGATCAAAAAAATCATGCCAGCATGATCGATGGTTGCCGGTTGTCGCGAGCCGAAATTCACGTCTATCCCCATCGCGATCCCGACGGTTTGCAGACGCTGCTGCGGCAAAGCGCTGGCTTTCGCCGCCGGCTAATTGTCACCGAGAGCGTCTTCAGCATGGATGGCGACCTGGCCCCGCTTGGGGAATTGGCGGAACTGGCCGAGCACTACGATTGCATGTTGTTAGTTGATGAAGCGCACGCCACCGGCGTGTTTGGCAGCCTCGGGCGTGGGCTGGCGGAGCAACTCGGCGTCGAAAGTCGGGTTCCCATCCGCATCGGCACGCTCAGCAAAGCCCTGGGGTGTGCCGGCGGGTTTGTTTGCGGCAGCCAATCCCTGATCGCGTGGTTGGTGAATCGGGCCCGCGGATATGTGTTTTCCACCGCGCCTCCGCCCGCGGCAAGCGCCGCGGCTTGTGCGGCGCTCGACATCGTGTGCGACGAACCGTGGCGGCGCGTGAAATTGCTCGAGCAGGCGGCCATGCTTCGCGGGCGGTTGCGCGAGCAGGGCTGGAATGTCGCTAGCAACGCGAGCCAGGTGATTCCACTGGTGGTGGGCGAAGCCGGCCGGGCCATGCGGCTGGCCGACCGTTTGTGCACGGCGGGGTTGCTGGTGCCGGCCATCCGGCCGCCGTCCGTGCCCGAGGGCGAGTCGCTGTTGCGGATTAGCCTCAGTTACGCGCACACCCCCGAAATGATCGGGCAATTGGTGGTCGCGCTCGGCGCGGTGCGTGAAGCATTGGAATATGAATAGAATAAACGGACAAAACTCAACCGTGGTCTGGGCAAGCGGTGTTTCGCCGTCGCTTGCGGTTTAGCATCGCACCGACCGAGACGCCATGTTGTTTGCCAATTTGCAAGCGGCCGAAAAACGGATCCATTCTCAAAACGGCGAGGACGGCGTGATCGAAGCGCTGTTCGCCGAACTGAGAACCACCAATAAATACTTCGTGGAATTCGGCTGCGGTGACGGCACCGAGTGCAACGGAGCCTATCTGATCGAGCAGGGTTGGACCGGACTGCTTATGGATGGCCAGGGGCTCTCGGAAAATCCGCTGGCCACCGTTCAAAAAGAATTCATCACGGCTGAAAACATCAATGACTTGTTCCACAAATACGGCGTGCCGGCGGAATTCGATCTGCTTTCGATCGACATCGATTCCAACGATTTTTGGGTTTGGCAACGAATCGCGGCCCGGCCGCGCGTGGTCGTGATCGAATACAACGCAAGCATCCCGCCGAACGAGCGCAGCGCGATCATTTATGATCCGAACTTTGTTTGGAACGGCAGCGACTATTTCGGTGCCAGCTTGCTGGCCTTGAAAGAACTCGGCCAGCGCAAGGGGTATACACTGGTTTACTGCGAGCGTGCCGGGGTGAACGCGTTTTTCGTCGCCGATGAACTGCTGCCGGCTGATTTCAAACCGCTGCGCATTGAAGAAATCTACCGATTGCCCAATTATGGCTACCGGGGCCAACGGCATTGGCCGGATAAGGTGCGAAAAATGATCGACCCGTTCTTGGGGTCTAACGACGCGTACATTCAAATCGATTGCGGCTGATCGAACGGAGCTGTGGTGCCATGAATCATATGTAAGTTATGTCATGGAAATGATTTACGTGCTAAATGCCGACCCTAAAAAAGCTTGACACCCCAGCCAGTCCAGTTTATCATCGAGTGTACGCTGCCGCGGAGCGCAGCGCATAAGTCCCGTCCCTGTTTAGGCATAGCAGCCAAGGCACCCGTGACAGCTTCGGTTCACGTCCGTGGGGGGCCTGAGAGCCTAGTTTGAACGTCCGATCTTTGAGCTAGTTTAAGTGTGGATCGCGGACGATTTGCCCCGCGAAATCCACGTTTTCTCGCCTCCTTTGAAGTCCGCGCGTCGTCGCGGGGGGTAACAGTGCGGTTTTGCAGCGGCTTATAGGGTGCCATGGCTTTAGTTCTCGAAATTCTGTTGGGCCTGATGGTTGTGGCGTCGTTTTTCGTCGCCTACATGAGCGCCAAGACCTGGCAGGTTTATCAGGTGGTGCTGATCGTATTCGTGTTTTTGGGCTCGGTGGTCTTCTTTAACATGGCCGCGCTGACTTTGGCCACGCACCGGGCCTGGCGCACCGCCGTGAATCAGCGCGAAAGCGAATTGGCCGCGGTGACCAGGCAAACGCAAGAAATCATGGGCGACGGTCCCGTGGACGCCAACGGCCAGCCTCCCAAGGGAATTCGACAACTGAAGCAGGAGTTGCAAAAGCTGGCGATGGATCGCGGCGGGGTGCTGTACGACGTGGCCCTAAGCGGCGTCAAAAACGGGTTGGTCGACTTGACGCTCAAGTCGCCCGAGCATGGGCTTGTGGCCAACGCGGTTTTGTTCGCGTTCGATCAGGCCAAAGCCGAAGCGGGGGGCCGCTATCAGGGCGAATTCAAGGTCGTGGCGGTGGGCGAAGGCGAAAAAGCTCCCGCGGTCCAACTCGCCCCCAATCTGCCGCTCACTGAGGCCCAGTCGCAACGCCTGGCTGCCAGCAAGGGGCCTTGGACGTTGTACACGACCATGCCGATCGACGACGCGGCGGTGTTTGCCAATCTGGACGACAAGACCAAGGGTGCCCTGCTGCCCCCGACAAGCTTGAGCGAATACGCCGGGCTCGATCGCAAGTTGCGCGATTACGAGCTCTTTTTCCACGAGAATTACGTGCAGCGGTCGCTGCTGTCGGATAACATCAGCAAAGTCACGATCAACATCGACCGGACCACCGCGGACGTGAAGGAGGCCACGGGAGAGATCGCCTATCGCGAGACGGAGAAAACCAGCCTGCAAGCCGATTTGGAGAAATTCCAATACGAGCGGACGACGATCATGGCCTATCGCACGACGCTGGAACAGGTGTTCGCGCAGGTCCGCGATTCGCTGAAGACCACCTTCGCGAAAAACAAGCAATTTGCCGCCGAGTTGACGGCCGCCCAATGGAAAGCCGCGGAAGATATCAACCAGCGCACCGGGGGGGCCCAAGCCAGCGCGGCGTTGCGCGTTTTACCCGCCGCACCCTAGCGATCGCATCCGCGCCGTATCCCCTCGGCCGCCGGCTCGCCCCCGAGCGGTGCACTTTCCGCCGCTGGCCGCCTGCGATATCCTTCTAGTATCTTTGCTGCTTCGGACGTCATCAGACGCAAGGACTCGTGTGCAATCGCTCGGACACCAGGCCGGTTCGTTGCAACGAGCTACTCATGGGGATCCACGACCGCGGCTACTATCGTGAAGAACAGCGCAGCGCCTGGCTGGGCAACCGCTCGATGGTCTTCAATCTGATCGTGCTCAACGTCGCGATCTTTTTGGCCGATCACGTGTTCGATTACCGGATCAGCGAGGAGCTGGGCCTGAAATCCGACTTGCTGCGCGCCCCGTGGCAATTCTGGCAATTGTTGACCTACGGTTTCGTGCACGATCCGCAATCGATCATGCACGTGGGACTCAACATGTTTGGCGTGTGGCTGTTCGGAACCGATGTCGAGCAGATCTACGGCCGCGTGGAGTTCCTGCGGATTTATGTCTCCACCATCATCGTGGCCGGCCTGATCTGGGCCGCAGTGGAGACCGGAACCGGCGGACAATCGGAATTGGTCGGTGCTTCGGGCGGCGTGATGGGCCTGATGATCATCTACGTGCTCCATTTTCCACAACGCACATTTTACATTTACGGCATTCTTCCGCTAAAGGCTTGGGCCCTGGGGGCCTTGTATGTCGTTGGCGACCTGATGGGCGCGGCCCAGAATACGGACAACGTGGCCCACCTGGCCCACCTGTCGGGCATGGCCTACGGATTTGTCTATTACCGCAGCGGTTGGAACCTGGGGCGTTTGATTCCGCAGCGGATTTCGGGGTCGATGTTCAAGCTGCGGCCTCCCCTGCGGATCCACGACCCCGGCTCCCCAGGGCGAGATCTGAATGAGCAAGTCGATCAGATCTTGGAAAAGATCAGCCGCGAAGGCGAATCAAGCTTGACCAAAAAAGAGCGCCGCACGCTGGAAGAAGCCAGCCGCCGCTACCAGCGGCGCCGCCAGTAGCCCTTCGTGCTCTCCTTCGGCCGCGGTCGAGATTAATCATTCCTGGAGCGTGGAGGCGCCTCGTTGACCAAGCAGCCGCCGCAACAGACTCGTAAATCGACGGTCGAAGAGATTCGCCGCCGCTTCGATGCCGACGTCGATCGCTTCAGCCATTTGGCCACCGGCCAATCAGCCACGATCGATGGGCCCCTTGACGTTTCAAATCGAGTTGCTCGCAGCGGTCGGTTTCAAGACCGTGGAAATTCTCCATAAGAACAGCGTGTTCGCAGCCTTCGGGGCGATCAAGTAGCTTGGAGTCCGCCGACTCTGTGGCAGGGGCTTCGGTCCGCGGCCGAAGTTGCAGCGGACCTTCACTAGGCCTGACCCGGTCTGCTCAAGCCCCCAAACTTTCCGGGACGGATCGGGGCCACGAATCGGCTCCCCGCCGCCCGTCGCGCGGGTCTGAAGGCGCGCCATTTTTTCGAGCTCGACGCTCGACGAGCGAAAGAATCTGCCCGGGCGGGAATTACCAATCAAAAACCGGACGGTCGGCTCTTGACGTTGGCGGCACTGCTGGCATACTCTGCCAAGATGGCCAAATGACCTTGCTCAAGAGCGATGTCCCCCTATAATCCCCTGATCCCAGGCTTGTCGGGCGACACCGTGCTTGCAGTTGGGTCGACACTGATGATTGGCCGCGGTGCGGGTGTAGCTCAGTTGGTAGAGCACGACGTTGCCAACGTCGTTGTCGTGGGTTCGAATCCCATCACCCGCTCTTGGTACCACGAGCGATCGTGAGGGGTGCTTTTTTCATTTCGCCGCGCAACGCCCAGCGAGGGCTTGGATTGCGCTAAATTCAAAACGAGCCATCATGTCGCCTGAGAAAAATACGCCCGACGCAGTCGTTGACGAAACGGCCGAAGCCGAAGCTCTCCAGAAGATGAACCTATCGATCAAGGTCGATAGTCCTTCGGCATGCCAGCGACATATTACGGTGACGATTCCGCGTGAAGACGTCGATCGCTATTACGACAAAGCTTTCAGCGAGTTGATGGAGTCGGCCAACGTGCCCGGTTTCCGTGCGGGCCGGGCTCCGCGCAAGCTGGTCGAAGCCCGCTTCCGCAAGGACGTGACGGGTCAGGTCAAAGGCTCGCTCTTGATGGATAGCATGGCACAGATCACGGAGGAGGAGAAGTTTTCTGCGATCAGCGAACCTGATTTCGACCCGCAGGCGGTGGAAGTGCCGGACGAGGGGCCGATGACTTTCGAGTTCGATCTCGAGGTGCGTCCCGAGTTCGACTTGCCCGAATGGAAGGGTCTCTCCGTCGAGCGTCCGGTGCGCGAGTTCACGAAAAAGGACGTCGACAAGCGTCTGGAGCAGATTTTGGCCCGCCACGGCCGTCTGGTGCCGTTTAACGGTCCGGCCGCGGTCGGCGATTACATCTCGTGCAATCTGACGTTCAAGAACGGGGCGGTGGAGCTTTCTTCGAGCAACGAAGAGGTAATTCGCATTCGTCCGGTGTTGAGCTTTCGAGACGGCAACGTCGCAAATTTCGACAAGCTGATGAAGGGCGTGAGGGCCGGCGAGACGCGCGAGGCCGACGCCAAGCTCACCGCCGACGCTCCCAACGAATCGTTGCGCGGCCAGACGATCACCGCGGTTTTCGAAGTTCTCGAGGTCAAGAAACTCGAGCTGCCCGAGCTGACGCCCGAGTTGCTCCACGAGCTGGGCGACTTCGAGTCCGAAGGTGACCTGCGCGACGCGATCAAAGAGGACTTGCAGCGGCAGTTGGAATATCACCAACAGCAGCAGGCCCGCCGGCAGATCACCGCCGCGCTGACCGAAAGCGCCAACTGGCAGTTGCCGCCCCAGTTGCTCCGCCGCCAGAGTCGTCGCGAGTTGGAACGATCGGTGCTCGAATTGCGCCGCAACGGATTCAGCGACACCGAGATTCAGGCTCACGAAAACGATTTGCGGCAAAACAGCGCCGCCGCCACGGCGCGGTCGTTGAAGGAACACTTCATCCTGGAACGCATTGCCGAAGACCAGGATTTCGAGGCCAGCCCCGAGGATTACCAGGCCGAAATCGCACTGATCGCGGCCCAGAGAGGCGAGAGTGCGCGACGCGTTCGGGCCCGCTTGGAGAAAGGCGACATGATGGACTCCTTGCGAAATCAAATCATCGAACGCAAGGTCATCGACCTGGTGCTCTCGCACGCTCACTTCAAGGATGTACCCTACAAGCCCGAGGGCACGGAAACGGAAGCCATCGATCAGTCCGCTGGCGGCGAGGAGGAGGAATCGGAGATTCCCGAAGCCAAACATCCCGGCGAGGCCGAGCCGCTGCGCACGTCGAAGGAACACGATTAAAACCACGTTGGGCTGGGCGCCTTAAGCCGCTCCACCACCAAGGGTGCGCGACGGAGTTCACGCTCTCGCGCGGAGCCGCCGGGCGCTCATCCCGAGCAACTGAAAAAATCACCCCCGCCGTGACCGGAATGCGAGCGCGGCGGACACTAAGGACGGACCATGGCCTATCGTGACTATCAACGCCAGCGTCAGATGACGTTGGGGGATCTCCTGCTGGAGAACCGGATCATCCTTTTGCAAGGCGAGATCCATGACGGCAACGCGAACGAAATCGTGATGAAGCTCTTGTACTTGCAAAGCGAAAACCGGCGCAAACCGATTCACTTTTACATCAATTCACCGGGCGGCAGCGTCAGCGCCACCTTGGCAATCTACGACACGATGCAGATTTGCACCTGCCCGGTGGCCACCTACTGCGTGGGCCTGGCCGCCAGCGGCGGCGCCGTGCTCCTGGCGGGCGGCAGCAAGAGCAAGCGGTACGCCCTGCCGCACGCGAAAGTCATGATCCACCAGCCCTACGGACAAGTGGGCGGACAGGTGTCGGATATCGAAATTCAGGCCGAGGAAATCCTCAAAACCCGCGAAGTGCTCAACGTGATTCTTTCGCAGCACACCGGCCAGCCGCTGGAGCGGATCGCCAAGGATACCAACCGGGATTACTACATGACGGCTGCCGAATCGAAAGAGTATGGCGTGGTGGATGATATTCTCATGCGGCCTCCGCTGACCGCCGACGGTGACGATGACGACAAGGACAAAGAGTAAATCGACTCAAAACCAACAAGCGAAATTATGCCTCTGATACCTTTTGTGATCGAAAAAAGTGGCCGCGAAGAGCGGGCCATGGATATTTA
This sequence comes from Planctomycetia bacterium, assembly GCA_016200205.1. Taxonomy (GTDB): domain Bacteria; phylum Planctomycetota; class Planctomycetia; order Pirellulales; family PALSA-1355; genus PALSA-1355. The sequence goes on along the minus strand of JACQFF010000177.1, from coordinate 10,396 downwards.
CAGCCGGCTGTTGAAAGATCGGATTATCTTTCTCGGCTCGCAAATCAACGACGAGGTCGCCAACTCGGTCGTCGCGCAAATGCTCTTCTTGCAATCCGAGGACCCCAAATCGGATATTCACCTGTACATCAATTCGCCCGGCGGCAGCGTGAGCGCCGGCCTGGCCATTTACGACACGATGCAGTTTGTTACCTGCGACGTGGCGACCTATTGCATCGGCCAGGCCGCCTCGATGGGGGCGGTGCTGCTGACCGCCGGCGCGCACGGCAAGCGCAACGCGCTGCCCAACTCGCGGATCATGATTCATCAGCCTTTGGCCGGCATGGAAGGCACTGCCGAAGACATCATGATCCACGCCAAGGAATTCAGAAAGATCAAGCACAAACTCAACCAAATTCTGATCAAGCACACCGGCCATCCGCTGGAGCAGATCGAAAGGGATACCGATCGCGACCGCTTCATGTCGGCGGACGAAGCGCTGGAATACAAGTTGATCGATCAGGTGATTGAGCACATGGAAACCAAACCGATCGCCAAAATGGAACCCGCTCGCTAATGTTCTGGGCCGACGGAAGGGCGCAGCGCGAGCACCAGGCAGCCTCACTTCCCGCACTTGGGCTCGCTTGGGAACTGTGAAGAGTAGCAAAAACACTCCGCGGCTCTGCCGCCACGCGGCGCGCTTTGCGCGCTTGCGAGGCCTAAGCCCGCGGCCAACGATTTTCTGTCGCATGAGGCTGACATGAGAACGTTCAAGCTCGCATTACTGATTCTGCCGCTGGTGGCGCTCGGATGTCGCACCAATCCCAATGAGATGCTGCTCGAGCGGGAGTCGCGGATGCTGGAGGACAAGATCTACCACCTTGAATCGTTGCTCGACGACTGCCACAGTGCGCGCGAAGCGACGATCCGCGAGAACGAGGCCCTCAAGAAAGAAGTTGCGAGCGGCGACCGGGGCGCGGGCCCGAGCTATGCACCGCCATCGGTCGAGTTGCCGTCACAAGAGAGCGCGCCAGCGCGCCGGTCGCGCCGCAAAGAGCCTGAAGTGCCGCTCGAAGCGCCCACGATCGAACTGCCGGAACCGAGCGACACGCCGCCGATGGGCTCGGGCTCCGGCAATGCCCCGGCCGCCGCGATCGAGGGCACGCCGACGACTTTGGTCATCAACAAGCGGCTGACCGGCGGTATGGATCGCGACGGCCAAAACGGTGACGAAGGGATTTTGGTCGTGTTCGAGCCGCGCGACGCGTCCGGCCAGTTGGTGAAAACGGCGGGCACCGTTTCGGTCGTGCTCTTGGACCCGGCCGAACAAGGCCCCGCGGCCCGCGTCGCCCGCTGGGATTTCGCCGCCGATGAGGTCACCAGCCATTTCCAAAACACGGTGTTCGGGCGTGGCTTGCAATTCGAATTGCCCTGGCCCGGCAATCCCCCAAAAAATCGCGACTTGCAGTTGTTCGTGCGATTTACCACCGCCGCGGGCGAGAAACTTACCACCGACATGAAAATCCAGATCCGAACGCCGGGCGATCCGCCGCGAGTCGATCGTCAGACCAAGAGCTGGTCCGCCACGCAAAACGCCAGCCGGCCATCGCCGAGGAGATCGACGCCCAGCTCGCGGCTCAAGTCGTCGCCGCGGTCCACCACGCAGCGCGAGCGGTCGCGCGCGAATGACGACGATACGTCGGACACACGCGCGGATTCGCGCGGCGCGCCGAGCGAGTCCTTGCGCGAAGCTTCGCGGTCCGGCAGGCCGGTCTGGAAGCCCTACCGATGAGTCAGTGCACGCGCTGGCCCGGTTGCGCGCCGGAATCGGGGCTGAGTAGATAGATCTCGGTGCCGCCTGCTCCAGCCGCCACGACCATGCCTTCGCTTACGCCGAAGGTCATCTGCCGCGGCGCCAGGTTGGCGACGCAAATCACCAGCCGCCCGACCAATTGTGCCGGCTCGTAGGCGGTTTTGATGCCGGCAAAAACGGTCCGCCGCTCATCGCCCCCCAGCGAAAGGGTCAGCTTGAGCAGCTTCTTCGCCTTGGGCACTTCTTCGGACGCGACCACGCGCGCCACGCGCAGATCGACTTTCGTAAAATCGTCGATGCCGATTGTCTCGCCGACTAGCGGTTCATTTTCCAGCGGAGCCCCGCTGTCGGCCGGGCCTGAGGGCATGGTGGAAACGGGCGGCGCGGCGGTGGTGCCGGGAACGGGTACGGCAGGTTCAGTCATGGCGGGCTCCTCTCGACTTTCCGCGATCATGGCGGCGACTTGCGCGGCCTCGACGCGTTTCATCATGTGGGTAAACGGGTTGATCGCCACGCGGACCAGCGGCTCTTGGGCATCGTCCCAATGGCTGATCAGGTGGCCCAGCAATTCGTCGGTTTGCTGCTGCAGGCTGGGAAGCACCGGCGATAGATAAATCACCAACTGGCGGAACAGATTCAGCGCAATCGTGCAAGTCGATTGCAATTCGACCGCTCGATCGATGCTGTCGCGCAACTTCCAGGGGGCCTCGCTGTCGACAAATTGATTGGCCCGATCCGCCAGTGTCATGATCAAGCGCATGGCCCGATTGAAGTCGCAGGCCTCGTAGGCCGCGGCAATCGCCTCGCCTTCGGCGGCCGCTTGACTGAACAGGCCGCCATCGTCCGGATAGGTCGGCGACAGGCCCGTATCCTGTACGAATTTCGCGGTGCGGCTGGCCAGGTTGACCACCTTGCCGACCAGGTCGGAATTGACCTTGGCGACGAACTCCTCGCGGTTCAAGTCCAGATCGTCCAGGCCTGGCCCGAGTTTGGAAGCGTAGTAGTAGCGCAGGTAAGCCGGATGCAGGTGATTCAAATAGGTCGACGCGAGAATAAACGTTCCCTTGCTCTTCGACATTTTTTCGCCGTCGACGGTCAGGAATCCATGGACGTGAATTTTCCGCGGCAGGCGGAAGGCCGCCGTCTTGAGCATCGCCGGCCAGAAGAGCGTGTGGAAGTAGGTGATGTCCTTGCCGATGAAGTGGTGGATTTCCACGTCGGCGCCGCGCCACCAACGGTCGAGGAGTTCCCCTTCTCGCTGGCACCACTCAGCCGTCGATGCGATGTAACCGATCGGCGCGTCGAACCAGACGTACCAATAATTGCCGGGGCTATCGGGAATTTCGAAGCCGAAGTAGGGGGCGGGCCGCGAGATGTCCCAATCGCGCAAGGGCTCGCCCAGGAAGTGGCCCGCGAGATAATTGGCGACCTCTTTTTGCAGGTGGTCGCCCGATTGCGTCCAGTCGTTCAAAAACTCGTGCAACTGTTCGACGTGTACGAACAGATGTTTGGCGTTGCGCAGCTCGGGCGTGGCTCCCGACAGCGTGCTCTTGGGGTTTTTCAGTTCCGTGGGGCTGTAGGCCGCGCCGCACTTATCGCAACTATCGCCATATTGATCCGTCGAGCCGCAGTTGGGGCAGGTGCCTTTGACAAACCGGTCGGCCAAAAATGTGCCGGCCACTGGATCGTAAAGCTGCGTGACTTCCTGCTCGCTGATCAGGCCCGCCGCGCGCAGCCGCGCCCAGAATTCGTTGCACAGCGCCCGATTCTCCGGGCTGTTCGTGCTACCGAAGTTGTCGAAGTGAACGCTGAATTGCTCAAAATCGCGCACATGCGCCCGCCGCATGTCGGCGATCAGGGCTTCTTCGCTCCGCCCTTCCTGCCGGGCCCGGATCATGATCGCCGTGCCATGCGTGTCATCGGCGCAAAGATAAATGCAGCGATGGCCGCGCAGCTTTTGGAAGCGGACCCAAATGTCGGTCTGAATATATTCGACCAAATGGCCCAGGTGAATGTGGCCATTGGCATACGGCAGCGCGGCGGTGACCAGGATCTTGCGCTGGTCGCCTGCGGGCGGATTTTCGAGTGATGTCGGCTCGCTCGTCACGGGAGATGGGGTTGGTGATTCGTGGCTAGTGATGGTCAACGAAACGCGTAATTGTACCGCAGTCGCCCCCTGATTGTGAGCCCCGGCGGAGAGGAAAGGTTCCGGGGGTCTTGCTTGAAAAAGCAACCGCGTCTCTTGCCAGCGGCGTCATGGCCGCTTGCGGCTTAGCCGCGTCCAGGGCATCAGGCGGCGCCTGGCGTAAAAGGAATCACGGTTTCGCGCGCCAGCTCTGCGGCATACTGCACGGCCGCTTGCACGTCGTCGCGCTCAAGATGGTAGCCGAGCATGATCTCGTCGATGGAATCACCGGCCACCAGATTGTCGAGAATCACCGACACCATGACGCACGTTCCGCGGATGCGTGCTTTGCCGTGGCAATCCGCCGGATTCACGATAATGCGTTCTTTCCAGGTCATGTGGTTCATTTCCCCAAGTATGGATGTTTTCCGTTCTGACAACCGCCCGCCAGAGGCTACAATCGCTCAGTGGGCGGCCCGCGATACACCGTGCCATAACCCAATATCCAGCCGTATTGGGCGATGATTCCGTGTACCGCGTGGCCCGAGAGATAGCCGGCAAGCATGGAGCGAAAATGAATATCGACAAAAACCGCCGCTGGATTTGCCTGAGCGCGTTAGCGGCTCTGCATTTCGCTGATAACCTGGCTTTGCCCCTGCTTTTCCAAGTCCCCTATGCCTGGCGCATGGCATTGAATTCTCCGACGTACGCGATTCAGATTTCGCAGCCGTTTTTATTGGCGATTTCGATCGTCTTTGGCAGCGGGCACATCGCAATCCGGCTGCCGCGGGCGGCGTTTGCCTTTGTACTGCTGTCGCTTGTTCCCGCGGTAACGCTCTCTTTCGATTTGCCCGAAACCGATGGGGACTTTAGCGTGTGGCTTTTCCTCATCTCCCGAGCGGCCCCTCTTTTATCGGCCACAATCTGTTTTATTGTGGTCAACAACTGGCTTAATTGGTGCATTGCGCCGTTGGAAATGACAGAGGGAAGCTCTCCTGGAGCGCATCGCGGCAAATTGGCGTTACGGGAATTGATTTGCCAATCCGCTGGGGTGGCGGTCGTGGTCGCCGCGTGCCGTGCAGTGCCGCTTGACCCACGTCTCCATTGGAGTGTGATTCCAGACTTGCTGTGGATCTTCGGCCAAAGTAGCTTCGTGTTCCTCCCCCTGGTGATCCTCGTGTTGCAGCTCGCGTTTGCAACGAGCGATGCCCGGCGATTGTTCGTGTGGTCATCGATCGTGCTGGCGGCGACCTGCGGCTGGGAACTGAAATGGAATATCCTGCACGCGCATTGGGAACCGGTTTCCTTCTATACGAACCTGACGGTGCCAATCGCGTTCTGCGGCAGCATTTTCGGCAGTCTGTGGCTGGTGCGGTTGGCCGGATTTCGCTTGTTGCGCAAAACTGATGTCCCGGCAACGCACGTGCTCACGTAAGCCCGGGACATGGCGCCGGGCGTCCAAAAAACCGGCCAGCGCTTACGGCGTGCGGCTAAGCCGCTTCATTTCATGCTTCGTGCTCGATCGCTAAGGATTCGCCGCCGATTTAGCAACTGCCGCCGGGCCCACGCAATACAGATTCATCTCGCCGCGGAAAAAGATCTGGCCCTGACTGATGGCCGGCGAGGCATGACAGAATTCGCCGAGCTTGTTTTCGGCCACGACTTCCAACTTCGCGCCGGGCCGCACGATCGTCGTGTTTCCCTCGTCGGATGTGAAGTACACCAGCCCGGCGGCTGAAACCAGCGAACTGCTATAGTGCGTGCCGAGCCGCTCCATCCACACGCGGTTGCCGGTCGCGGCTTCGAAACAACTGGCGACGCCGCCGTCGGAAACGGCCAAAAAATAATCCCCTTCGGCGATCGGCGAGGGGACGTAGCCGGCCGCTTTGCGGGTCCGCCAGGCGATGTGCGTATCGGTGACGTTGCCCGATCCGTCGGGACGAATGGCCATCATGTGCAGTTCGGGAAATCCGGCGGTGAGGAACAATAGCTCGCCGTTGTAGACCATCGAGGCCACGAACTGTTCGGTGGAACCGTCAATCAGCCAGTGCCGCGAGCCGTCGTGCGGATCGTAGCTGGCCACGCATTTGCTGCCTGAGAGAATCATCTGCGTGCGGCCGTCGATCTGGCGCACCAGCGGCGTCGAGTAGCTGCGGGTTTTGTTTTCGCGGTCGACTTTCCAGATGGTCTTGCCCGTCGCGCGATCGAGCGCCACCAGATAAGCGTCGCCGTCGTGATCGCCGTTGACGATCACCTTGTCTTCGAACAGCACCGGGCAACTGCAATAGCCATGCTTGCTGGAAAAGGGACCCGGCCGTACCAGCCATTTTCGCTGGCCGGAAAAATCATACGCCGCCACGACCATTTCATGGCGGTCCAGAAACGTGACGTATACCAATTGGCCATCGGTGGCGGGCGTGCTGGACGCAAAACTATTGAGATGATGTTTTTCTTCCAACGGCGATTCGAGCACGACCTGTTTCCACAGCAGCCGGCCGTTCGACCGATCGAAGCAGATCAACAGCCGCTGCTTGCTCTCTTCCAAGCAGGAGACCACGAAGATGCGATCTTGCCAGATGATCGGCGAAGCATGTCCCGTGCCGGGCACCTCGACTTTCCAAGCGATGTTGTCCTCACCGCTCCAGCGAGCGGGTACAATCGGTTCGTGGCTCGTGCCGTCGCCGCGCGGGCCGCGCCAGGCCGGCCAATTTTCGGCAGCCGCGGGAGTTGTCAGAATCAACCATGCCAGGCACAGCGGCCAAAGCGATCGCCAGGGGGTCATCAGGCACATTCTCCAGGGTAGGCAATGGATTGGTGAGCGCAAAAGTTTTCTGATTTTACCACGCTGCGCGAGCATAAAACACGCGAAATCACTTCGCCCGAGCGCCGATCCGCTCTAGGCGAAGATTTCGACGAAAGTTAATATTTCCAGAAGCTTTAGAGAGCGCGATGACTCAGGTTGCTTACCTCCATTCGAAGCGAAGTGTCCATGTCGTGGTCCGATTTGTCCTGGGAACACAGTCCCTTTACGCAGTCGCAATTCACGCTCGGCATCGTCGGCTTGATTTTCGGCTTGCTCATCTTCAGCGCGGTCACGCCCGACGTGATCCTGATCGGGGCCGTGACTTTGTTGATGTTGTTCGGCATTTTGACGCCCGGCGAGGCGGTGTCGGGCATGTCGAACGAGGGCATGATCACGGTGGCGGTCTTGTTCGTGGTCGGCGCGGCGGTGCGCGAAACAGGGGGCGTCGACATTATTGCCCAACGGCTCTTCGGCCGGCCCAAAACGCCCACCGGCGCAGTGGCCCGAATGATGTTCCCCACGATGGGACTCAGCGCGTTCATGAACAACACGCCGCTGGTGGCCATGCTCATTCCTGCCGTCAGCGATTGGTCGCGCACCAACCGCGTTCCCGTTTCGAAACTCATGATCCCGCTCAGCTACGCCGCCATTCTCGGCGGTACTTGCACGCTCATCGGCACCAGCACGAACCTCGTCGTGCAAGGCATGTTGATCAAGACGACGGGCAGTGGACTGGGCATGTTCGACATTTCATGGATTGGCATTCCCGCCGCCTTGATCGGCGGTGCCTTTATCATTCTGGCCAGCCGCTGGCTGCTGCCCGATCGACGCCCGGCAATCAGCACGCAGGACGATTCGCGCGAGTATACCGTCGAGATGCAAGTCGCCCCAGACAGCCCGCTGGCGGGAAAAACCATCGAGACCGCCGGGCTGCGACATCTGCCCGGGGTGTATCTGGCCGAGATCGATCGCGACGGCAACATTCTGCCCGCTGTTTCGCCGCAAGAAGTGTTGCGGGCCAACGACCGTTTGCTGTTCGTGGGCATCGTCGAATCGGTGGTCGATTTGCAGCGCATTCGCGGATTGGTGCCGGCGACCGATCAGATCTCGCAGCTCAGCGCCCCTCGCCCGCGGCGATGTTTGATCGAGGCGGTGGTATCGAACAGTTGCCCGCTGGTCGGCAAAACTATTCGCGACGGCCGATTTCGCAACACCTACAACGCGGTGGTGGTGGCCGTGGCCCGCAACGGCGAGCGGCTGCACAAGAAAATTGGCGATGTCGTGCTGCGCGCCGGCGACACGCTCTTGGTCGAAGCGCATCCTTCGTTTGCCGATCAACAGCGTAATTCGCGCGACTTCTTTCTCGTCAGCCGGCTGGACAATTCGAACCCGCCGCGACACGATCGGGCGCTGATTGCCATGGCGCTGATGATGCTCATGGTCGTGGCGGTGAGTTTTGAATGGATGTCGATGCTCAAGGCGTCGATGCTCGCCGCCGGTTTGATGATTTTTGCTCGTTGCGTGACCGTCGACTCCGCTCGGCGGAGCGTCGATTGGGAAGTCCTGCTGGCCATTGCCGCGTCATTTGCGGTTGGCACGGCGTTGGAAAAGACCGGCGCGGCGCGCGAAATCGCCGAAAACCTGATTCAACTGGCCGGACGCGACCCCTGGATTTCGCTGGCCGTCGTGTATGGCGTTACCCTGATTGTGACCGAATTGATCACCAACAATGCCGCGGCCGCGCTGATGTTTCCCTTTGCCATGGACACGGCCGGCGGGCTCGAGGTCAACCACATGCCGTTCGTGATCGCGGTGATGATGGCCGCTTCCGCCGGATTTGCCACGCCGATCGGATATCAGACGAACCTGATGGTCTACGGCCCCGGCGGTTATCGTTTCAGCGACTACCTCAAAATTGGCGTCCCGCTCGACATCCTGATTTGGGTCGTCACCGTATCGCTGGCACCATGGGTGTGGCCGTTTTAGCGTGGCGACTCGCCACTGGAGTTTCGTATTCTCCGTGGCCCAGACAGTACGGCTGTCTGGATCGCGAAGCGACACGAGGGCTTGTTCCGGCCACCGTAGCAGGCCACGGACGGTCGTGCCGCCATTTGCCATAACAACTGATGTTGCCGCGCCCGGCACGCCGAATATACTATACGTTTGTTTATGTTTCGGTTCTGCCCGGGGGTTGATGTTGCACGGAGCGTTGGGCCATGGATGTTGCCGCATTTCTCGATCGTGTTCGCCACCAGGGTTTTTATAGTGGGCAACTGGAGCACGTTGAAATCCTGTCCCAGCGGCCCGGGCAATACGCTGAGCCGTCGCGGCCGCTGAACCCGGCGTTGCGTGAACTGCTCGCGGCACGTGGCATCGAGCGGCTTTATTCTCACCAGGTCGCGGCGCTGGAACTGGCCCGCGAGGGGCGCGATTTGGTAGTCGTCACCGGCACGGCAAGCGGCAAAACGCTCTGCTACAACTTGCCGATTCTGGAAACGGCGCTCGAGGATCGCGGGGCCAGGGCGTTGTATCTGTTTCCCACCAAGGCGCTGGCACAAGATCAGCACAAGGGGCTGTTGGAGTTGCTCTCCAGCAGCCCGACGACAGGCGAGCGGATCGCCGCGGGCGTGTTCGACGGCGATACGCCCACGGCGCAGCGGCGGCGCATTCAGGCTGAATCGCAGCTGGTGCTCTCGAATCCCGACATGCTGCACGCCTCGATCTTGCCTTACCATCCCAAGTGGAGCCGGTTCTTCAGTAATCTGCGCTATATCGTGCTGGACGAAATCCACACGTACCGTGGCATTCTCGGCGCGAACGTGGCCTGTGTACTGAGGCGATTGACCAGAGTCTGCGAACACTATGGCGCCAACCCGATTTTTTTGGCCGCCAGCGCCACGATTGCCAATCCCGGCGAGTTGGCCGGCCGACTGTTGGGCCGCGATGTGACGGTTGTCGATGGCGACGGCGCGCCGCGCGGACGAAAATATTTCGCGATTTGGAATCCCACGCCGTTGGGCAACGATCGGCTGGCACGGCGCAGCGCAACCGACGATGCCGTACTGTTGATGGTCGAAGCGATGCTCGAGGGCGCGCAGGCCCTCACTTTCACCCGTACCCGCCAGGCCGCCGAGCTGGTGCACCGTTATGTCAAAGAACAACTCGCGGCCCAACACTCGAATCTGGCCGACCAGGTGCGGGCCTATCGCGGCGGATACCTGCCGATCGAGCGGCGCGAGATCGAGGCGCAGCTCTTTGCCGGCGACTTGCGCGGCGTGGCCGCCACGAACGCCTTGGAATTGGGTGTCGACATCGGATCGCTCGACGTGGCCTTGCTTGCCGGATATCCGGGCACGATTGCCAGCACCTGGCAGCAGGCCGGCCGCAGCGGGCGGCGCCACGACGAGAGCCTGGCCATTTTGCTTTCCGGCAACGATCCGGTCGATCAGTATTTGTCGCGGCATCCCGGTTATTTTTTCGCCCAATCGCCCGAACATGCGGTCGTCGATCCAGAGAATCCCTACGTGCTGGCCAATCATTTGCAGGCGGCCGCGTTCGAATTGCCGCTCTCGATTGCCGACGTCGAACGCTTTGGCCCCTTGGCTTTGCCGATTGCCGAAGTGCTCCGCGACGCGAGCCAGTTGGCCGAAGTCGCCGGGCAGTTTTATTTTTCCGG
>JACQFF010000176.1 GCA_016200205.1 Planctomycetia bacterium | reverse complement strand
GTCGGCCGCGTGAGTGAATTGATAGCGCGAACAAACGTCGCCGGCGGCGTAAATCTGCGGATTGGTGGTTTGCAACCGGTCATTGACCTTCACACCCGTCTTGCCGTACTCCACGCCCGCCGATTCAAGTCCCATATTCTCTACATTGGGTACCCGGCCTCCGCCCACCAGAATGGCGTCCACCGCAAGGTCATAGTGCTGGCCATGTGAGTCAACCACGAGTCGTTTCTCGTTAGCGTTCCGGCTGATTTGCAGATTCTGGCCGCAGCACATGATCCTGACGCGGTCGCGAACTAACGCCTGCTTGATGATTCCCGCGGCGTCGGAGTCCTCCTTGGGCAGAACGCCGTGCAGGGCTTCGATGAGGTAGACGTCACTGCCAAACCGGGCAAACGCTTGGGACAGTTCACATCCGATGGGACCGGCCCCGATCACGGCTAGGCGCTGGGGCCGTTCCGTCAGGCTGAACACGGTTTCATTAGTGAGATAACCGGCATCCTTGAGGCCAGGAATGGGCAACTCGCCGGCCCGTGCGCCGGTCGCAATAACCGCCTTTTTGAATCGCAGGATCTGGTCGTCGACGCGTATCGCGTCTCGGTCAATAAAACAGCCGGAACCGAGAAACACATCCACCCCAAGCCCGCTAAATCGGTGGGCCGAATCGTGCGCGCTAATGTCGGCCCGCAACCGCCGCATGCGCTCCATGACCGCCGGAAAGTCAACCTCCACGCCAGCCGGCACGCGGACCCCGAATTCGCCTGCACGAGCTACATCAGCCGCCGCTCGGCTTGCGCGAATGAGTGCCTTCGACGGCACGCACCCGTAGTTGAGGCAATCGCCTCCCAAGAGGTGCTTCTCAACAAGCGCGACCTTCGCGCCGAGGCCCGCTGCGCCGGCCGCTGTCACCAGGCCGGCCGTACCGCCGCCAATCACCACAAGATTGTAACAATCGGCCCGTGTCGGATTTCGCCAATTCGCCGGATGCGTGCTGGAAACCAGGCGTAGATTGTGGCTGTCAGCCGGTGCAACCAAACTGCCACCCCCAAGTTGCTCCTGCATCGTAAGCCTCTGCGTTCGAGTGAACATCAACTGACGAATCTATCAATGGTTTACTCAAATTGCCGATTGACGGGGTGGTCCCATCAGGGTGTGCCCAACTGCTTCAACACGGATTCGAGCCGTGCCTGCAACTTGCTCGCCGGAACGTACCCCTCAAGTCGGTCGGCCATCCGGGCGTCCGGCGAAATCACGATCGTCGTGGGCACGGACCGCACTTGTAGCTGAGCAGCGATAGCTCCTGACTCTTCAGCGTTTACCACGACAGGGACGTAGGAGCTTCTAATTCTCCGCGCGATCGCCGGACTTGCAAGCGTATTGGACTCCATTTTGCGGCAATAGGGGCAGCTTGACGAAGTTACAAACACCAGGAGCGGTCGATTTGTCATCTGCGCCGTCTGCCAGGCAGATTGGATATCGGTGTTCCATGCAACTTCCTGCGCGATGCCACTGGTTGAACCGAACGCCACGAGCATGACCCAAGTCAACACGACGCTGTCAATATACTTGCGCACTAGACAACTCCTGAAATGCGAGAATTGAAACGTCCCCCTGCACGACGTTTTGTATATTCGGCTACCGGGCACCGACCAGTCCGTGGCTTTGCTCACAGTTCCCGATCTGGCGCGCTTCGAACCACGAGAGATAAGGACGGCAAGTTGCTCGATGATCCGGTAAGGGTCGCGCCGATCGATCCGGACGCCCGCATTTGTTCCATCAGCCGACGACACTCGGGACACTGCATGACATGCTCCCGTACCTGGGCCGCCTTCGTCGCGTCAAGTTGGTCTTTCATCACCACGGGCAGTAGCTCGCGAACCTCCTGGCACGAAATTCCCGCGAAAAAGAACTGACGCTGGGAAACCGGGGGGTTCGCGGTCGGGGTAGAAAAATAACCAACGCCAAAACCAATCGCGGCAGCCAGCACGATCATCGCCGCGGCTTCTCGAAGCAGGGCATTCCGCCGCCTCGAACGCCTGCGGCGTCCGATCCCGTTTAGGGTGCCTGGCGGACATGCTGACCAAGTTTCATCGACGGCAGGAGTCATGGTTTGTTGGGGTCGCTCGACACGTGTTTTATGGACGACTGACTGGCCGGCCAAGGATTGTTCCATTCAGGACGCAAGAGCCTGGCTTTGTGCGGGCGAGAAACGGGGCCCACTAGCCAGAACAAACTGACCAAAGCCAATTGGACCAGCGGAACATCGATCCAGGTGGCTACGACGAAAATGCACCTTTGAACAAAATACCTGCGTTGATACTCGCTTACTGCCGGCAGCCAGGTGGTAGCTTCGCGCGCGACGACTCCGAGGATGACCGCCACGGCAAGTGCTCCCAAAGTAAGGCCGAGGCGCTGTTGCCACCGGTCAGGAAGCCAGCGATGTCCCGCAATCGCACACGGCGTAAGCGCAATCAGCCAGGCCAGGTGGCAGGAGATCAAGGCAGTAGCCGGAGGGCCGCATCCCCAAGCGCCACAGGCAGCGTGTTCCCACGATGTGTGCAAGTTTGCGATCTGGAGTGCCCCCCAAAACGCACCTGCCCAAACCGCGGTTCCCACGATGACCCGAAATACTGAGCTCACGCGACTACCCACGTGGACGACTTCCCCAGTTTCTTCCCCCACACCTAGTTTGTGCAATTATTCCTTCGGTTTCTGTAAGCCACCACACATTGACACCGCGGCAACGTGACGCCACCCCCTGCGTCTACCGCGTTCCGGATCCCGTGGCGGCTGCGGCGCACGCAGGACATGACGAATTCGAGTAGGGCTCGGATTTCCGCGACGCCGGCCGGTCGCTTGCGCATCCGGCAAGCATGACGGCCAAAACCGCATGGAAGGCCAATACACAGAGACAAAACCGCATGATCGACTCCTTTCGATCGTTCTTGAGAAATTGGACGGTGCGTTAATCATCTTCCGACTATGCGTTCCAACATCTGCTTGTCGCTTGGAGCCAGGCTGGGCGTCTTCACTCCCAACACCTGGCCAGCCACCCAACCAACTCTTTGTCGCTGGAAGCCAGCAACCACCAGTTCCGTGGGACTGGCGGGTCGACCCTGCATTGCCGGAGTATGCCCACTTGTTGGCGAGCTAGTCGATCGTGTCGCGCAAATCGCATCGAGCGCGACGACCCCAAATGCCGCAAGGAGCATTGCCACGACGAGTCGAGACCGGCGCATGCGAGAATCCTTTCTCTGAATTGTGCGTGGAATCCATAGCGGTGAAGGTATTCTTTGGATCGGCTCGAGGCACTGAGCCGGTTTGTGAAGCTGGTCACAGTTGTGAAGCTACCGGCCGCGAGCGGTTCGTTGCGTTGCCTGGTCGTTCAGGCTCCAATCGTAATCGAGGTACGAAACTCGCGCGGTACCGCTGGCAACCAGGTTCTTGGCAGCCTGATCCGGCAGGAACCGTTCGATCCGCTTCAACTGTTGCGTTGTGTCTTCGCCGAAGTCTTTGGCGAACCACTCCATGATCGCAGACACTTTGATGGTTCGGCCGCGCGAGTCATATTGAAAGTTGGCCGTCTTTGCGAAAAAGTCCTGCGCATTGCGGCTGAGTTGATCTTCAAGCGTCGCCGACGCGTACGCCTCATTGAGCAGTCGCGGACACCCTCGCGATGCGCAGACAATGGCAAAGTGAATGCGAGGGTCACCCATGGGCCGCAAGACCTTGTGCTCAATTTGGCTGAGCGAGAACGTTTTGCCACCCACGACCAGCAGCAGATCTTCCCAGATGTTATAGCCGACTAATTTGGCCGTGTGGTTGCGGATGCTTGTCGTGGGATATTCGCGCAAGATGCCCTTGACCGTGACGGCGTTGTACGCATTGATCCAAAAGGCCAGTTGCGCTTCGCGGGTCGAGCGGGCAGTGGTGCTAGCGAGCGACAGGGCATCCAAATACTGATCCAGCAGCTTCGCATCCGAGACGGAGGCCTTCCACGCCGTGTAATTCACAAAGCCGGCGTCGTCCACATATCGGCCGAGCAGGGAATTCCAGGGGGCATGTGAAACTTGATCCATCGAAACCTGCTCGTTGGCCGGCACGGCACGGCCCACGGTGACCTTGGTCCCGGCAAAGCTCGGCTTGGCCGGGAAGGCTAAGAAGATTTGCCAAACGCCAACCGTGACGACGAGCATTGCAGTGGATTTCATGAAAACTCCTTTTATCACGTGGAAGAAATGAGGACTCATGGTCGCTGGCCCATCGGCAGGGCGCAGAATCGGTCACTTCGACACCCCGACTTTCTGAGAGTACCGTTCGGGACCCTGAAGAAACCTGGTGCGCTCTTGCTCGGACGTAAATAGGTATCGAAGGCCGTGGAACCGCGTCGCGAACTCTGGACTGCCGTGCAAACGCCGATTCGATTCGGCAAGACTGACGGCGCTCGCGCCGCGATACGCGAGGTCGGCGTCGGTGTAGGCCACCGGATTGGCCTGAAACAGCTTTCGCTCCCGGTCGTCTTGGAATAGGTAGACGCGGCCCTCATGAAACAACCCGAAGCGAATGTCACCGGGCACGAGCATCCCCGAATTGACATATTCGATGACGCTATTCCCATTCAGAGCGGGCACGTATCGGTCAGGATTCGCTAGAAATGCATTTTTTTCCGCGTCGCCGGGGAATCGATACTCGCGCCCGTCGAAGATTACGCTGTGCTGCGGGCTTCCGGTGGTCCACTGTTTGCCGTCGACCAGGCATACGGCGCAACGGCCATCAAGGGCCACCGGCACGCCATCCCGCCGCCGATCCATCGGCGGCACCGACTGGCGGCCGCTCGAACCGGCTTGCGGTGACGCCGGGGCGTAGCTTCGCATCGGCGCCGGCCGCGGGGCGTAGCTCGGCTGTCGCGTCCCACTTTGCGCTGACGCAAAGGAGTGATTCAAAGCCAAAGTGCCGATCGCCAGCATGGCAGCTAGCGTCACTGCACGAGTGCCGTGAACGATCGGCACTGTCTGGCGTTTTTTACGAATAAGCATGCGGAACATCTCCGAAGAAGGACTGTCAACGATCACTATGATCGACGATATTTCGTCCTGCGTCTGTAACTTGAATCACAGTTGCCGCTACCGCACGGCCTCATAACCGGCGGGGAGCAGGTTCCAGTCCGCGCTAAACACGTGAACTCGCTTCGTTGGCCCGTCTTTGTCAACCAACGGTCGACCGGCGTGGGCCCACGCGAGAATACTGCCACGGAGATTCGCGACATCGAATCCTTCCTGCTGAAGTGTGACGGCGTATTTGCCGCTCCGCGCCCCGATTGTGCAATACGTGACAACGAGCCGGTCGCGGTACTGATCCCGATGCCCCTCGAACCAATCCTTTGAGACAGCATCGGGGATCATGGAAACGCCGCGTTCTTCCTCGGGCCGCACGTCCACGATCACCGGTGGCCGCCGCTCAATCAGTTCCACGAATTCCTGGATCGACACGTCGCGAACGCTGGGAAACGCCTGCTTGAAAGACACGTACCGCTCTTCAATTTCTCGCCGCTTGTCAGCATCCGTGTAATCCGGAGTGCGACCGCAACCCATCATCAAAAGAATTGCCAGGGCGACCGTGCCGAAGAGAATGAGTCCCGCGAACCGCATCGGTATTACCGGCCGCCGGTGAGTGCATCGAACTGACATGGACGTGAGAGCAGGGCATGTTTGCCGATCAAATAAAGGATCGTGTAGCCGGCACGAATTGTTCCCAGAAGCGTGCCGCTAATCTTGCTCTGCCCGATGCGGCGCCGATACGGGACCGCCAACTCAACAATGCGCAGTCCGTGCCGTGCCGCCTTGATTTGCATTTCCACCGTCCAGCCAAATCCGCGATCACGCATGCCCAGCGTCTGCAATGCGGAATACTCGATGGCCCGAAACGGCCCGAGGTCTGTGTAGGTTGTTCGGAACAAGAGCCGCATGAGAAGACAGGCAAGCCAGTTTCCAAACACGGCCTGTGGAGGCATCGCGCCGGCTTCCCGCTGGTTAGACGCGCGCGATCCCAACACCAACTCCGCCTTGCCGCTGAGAATTGGCTCAACCAGGCAAAGCAGGAGTTCCGGGTGATCGCTGTAGTCGGCATCCAGAAACGCAATCACGCGGGGCGCGGGATGGCCGGAGCGTACCAATTGTTCGACGTGTTTCAGGCCGCGCAGGCAAGCAGACCCATAGCCCCGGACCGGCTCGTGCAGCACGGTCGCGCCGGCTTGGCAAGCAACCTCGGCCGTCCGGTCTGTCGAGCCGTTGTCGACCACCAGCACGGTTACCATAGGGGGGAGATCGGCGAGGACACTCGGCAACGATGTCTCTTCGTTCAAGGCTGGTATAATCACCACAATGCTTGCACGTCGCTGTCCGGACGGCTCCGAAGCAGGCTCTTTGGAGGGGTGTACACCCTCGCGGCGTGACCTTGCGCGCGAATTCGCGCGGCGACCGTTGGGGCGAACTCGATCGATCATCTCGAATCTCTGGGGTGTTGCCCTTATGGATACGAATGCGGCTTTGAATCGTGCCTAACCGCTCAAAAATAACATTGAATTGTCTTGTAATCTGTATGGCGTCTTACAATTGGCGGGACGACGGCTTCCCATGGCAGGGGTTCGCCCTTGCCGAAAGGTTCGCGGACGGCCATCATGGAACTATGGCAGTGCACTTTTTCTCCGGGAAGCACGCTTTGCACTAGCCCTTGTCTTCGGTTGCGGCGCTAGTTTTGAGTCAGGAGCCTCGTCGATTCATGGCCGAGAAGGTCTGGTATTTAAAGCAGGTAGACTGGCTGAGCCAATTGAC
>JACQFF010000175.1 GCA_016200205.1 Planctomycetia bacterium | reverse complement strand
CCCAGAAGCCAGCAAGATCAACTCCCGAGCAACCGCCTCAGCCCGCCCCGGCGGCGAGCCCTGGCCAGCGTGGCGCAGCCACGGACGAGGCGAGTCAAACCATGGTCGGCGGCACGCGCGTGAGCTTGACCTTTCCGCAAGACATCAGCTATGGCCCCTTGCGGGAAATGATCGACAAGGAATTGGCCGAGTTGAAGCTGTCGAACGTCACCTACGAATTACGCAATCCGAAGTATCAAATCGGCAGCGACGCCCGCTATCCGGAATGGACGCTGGAAACCACTCTCAAGCCGGATCAGACCGAGGCGCTGCTGAAGCTCATGCAGGACAGGCTGGCCAATACTCCGGTTTTCCCTTCCTCGAATCAGATCGGCGGCAAGGTGGCGGGCGATACGCAATTGATGGCACTCTATGCTTTGCTGGCCAGCATGGTCATCATCGTCGTTTACATCTGGATCCGATTTCAGAACGTCATGTTTGGACTGGCGGCCGTGCTGGCTTTGGTGCACGACGTGCTGGTGACGGTTGCTTTTTTGGCGATGAGTTACTACCTATCGCCCTATTTGGGATTCATGCTGGTCGACCCGTTCAAAATCAGCCTGGCGGTCGTGTCGGCCTTGCTCACCATCGTGGGCTTTTCCATCAACGATACGATCGTCGTCTTCGATCGAATTCGCGAAGTCCGCGGCAAGAGCCCCGACCTGACTGAAGATATGATCAACTTGAGCGTCAACGCAACGCTCAGCCGTACATTGCTCACTTCCGGTACGGTCATGATTGCCAGCGTGATCCTGTACTTCGTGGGTGGGCAGGGCATTCATGCGTTCGCCTACTCGATGGTCGTGGGCGTGGTCGCGGGGACGTATAGTTCGGTGTACATCGCGGCTCCCGTGCTGTTGTGGATGAAGAAACCAGCGGTGCGAACCGCAAAGCCAAGCGAAGTGGTTCAACCGGCCGCCGCCGGTCCGTCGAGAAACCACAACTAGCCGCACTTTTCGGCACAGTTTCCCACTCGCCGGTCGACCGGCTTAGTTGGGGTGTCATGCTCACGCCCGCGCAAGCATGTCCGGGAATTCGCCGGACGGCCAACTTCCGATTAAGCGCGAAGCGATTGCGCGACGGGTTGGTGTGTCTTGAGCCGGCCCGATCGGTTTGGCCCTCGCGCTGCAATTTTGCCGCTCATTCGCGCTCTTTGCTACTAGCCCACCACCGGTGGACACAATCCGCGCGAGATTGTCCAACGTGGCTGCAATCGCCGCGACTGGCGCTCCGATAAATGAGATGTCCCGTTGTGCATTGGATTGGGAAACCTTGCCGATCGATAACCCAGAGGACCGAGGATGCTTGTCGGAAAAAAACTTGTGGTCGTGTTGTCGATGTTGACGGCCGGCGCGGGTACGGCCTTTTTTTTTCGCAAGGACGCATCCCAAGTCAACCGGCAAGAGGCCTCCGACGAAACTCCATTTCGCTCTCGAGTCGAGCGACGTGTAGCGGCGGACGCAACGTGGTCCCAAGACTCTGGCGGGCCGCTCTCGGGTGGGGCCCTTCGGCCCAAACAGGCGCTGCGCGTGCCCCAGGCCGCGACGGCCGCGATTTCCGAGTCGAGCAGCGCGGCGGCGGAGCATCAGCCGACGTTCCGCCAAAGCTTCAACCCTGTCGGCGCGCTGCTGGAACCGATCGAAGGCACGCCGCCGGAGGGGGTGGAGGCCGATCCCCCGGATCTATTGAGTGGCCCACGCGATGCGGCCGATTCACCGGCCGACGGACTTGTGAGGCACAAGATTGCCGACGGCGATACGCTCTCGAAGCTCGCCGCGACCTATCTGGACCACAGCGATCGATACCTGGAGATCTTCGAGCTCAACCGCGACGTTTTGAGCAGTCCCGATCTTTTGCCGATCGGAAGGGAACTGAAGATTCCGCCGCGGCGAGCAAAGCCCCCCGCCAACGGATTGCGCGAGCCGCAGACCTCGTCGCCCGAGCCACAACTTGAGCCGCCGCTCGAGATGGTACCGGTGCCGAGCCGACGGCAATAGGCTGTGGACTGCAGGCGGAAGGTTTAATGCCTTGGCCCGCGGCCTACGTCTTGAGACTGGGTGACGCGCATCGCAAGCGGCGCGGCCATATTTGTTGGCCTTCGGCCTACAGCCGGCCTCTATTCCAGCGGATGCTTGCGGTCGCCCCAGGGGATCTTTTGTTTCACCAACCGCAGTTCGATGAACCTGGCGATCATCTGGTGCACGTGCATGCTCTTCTCATTGACTAGCCGCACTCCCTGCAGGCTGGTTTGAGGGGTTTTGAGCCACAGGGTCTGTTTTTCGGCGGCCAACTCCGCCGGCGGCATGGGATGGTACTTTTCGAGCGCACTGTGGAGCCGCTTGGCTTCCTGCATGGCCTTGCTGTTTCCTTTGCCGGCGATGATCATTATCGACAAATCGCCGCGGACGTTCGGGTGCGCCATCGCCTCGTTGATCCGCATGCCCTTGAACGACCACTCGGGAGAAACGAGCACAAGCGCTTTGACGTCCTGCCCTTGTTTGCCCGTGGTGAGCATCGGCCAACTCCAATCTCGGGCGGCCCAATTGATCGCCACGGCGGCGCCCATTTCAATTCCCACCAAGCATAGTTTGTCGATATTGAGCTCGCCGGAGTTATTGCGGATCATGAGGAAGGTTTTGACGGCTTCCATGTCCTCGTTGACCATGGCCAGATAGTCGGCGGTGCGCAAATCCGCCGCGCGATCGGCGAAGCGGCTCTGGGTGCTCTCGCCATGTCCGCGCAAATCGGGAACCATCACGGCGTGTCCAGCGCGCTGCAGCTCCAGCGCGAGTTCTTCGAAATCGCCGCGGTTTCCCTTGTAAGCGTGCAGCAGAATGACCGGCACGGCTTCCTTGCCTTTCTTGCTGGGATAGAAGGTCGCCGCCAACGTGACGTTATCGGCCGTTTTGAGCGTGACGTCTTTTGGCTCAAGCGGCTTGTCGTCGGGTTTGTCAACCGCGGCCCAAAGGGGGATCGCGCAGGCGCCCGCGGCAAGAATCACCAGAGCAAGGCACCCGGGAAAACTCCGTCCCGAGGCTGGCACGCATGGTCGATACATTGAAGATCCCCAAACGACCGTGGCACGACTGACCGTCGCGCTGGCTCGGTCTGCCCCGACCCAACATTCATCCTAATTAGGCCTCCGGCTGGGCGTCAACGCGCCGGATCGCGCGGTTCTGAAACCTAAAGGCCGAAATGAGCGGAAAGCCGGCTCCAGGGGTGGTGCTGCAAATTGTTCCGTCCGACAGGTTCGGCGCGCCGGCGGCTTTGGCACGGGAGTTGATCGGCACAACAAAAACCCACTCTTTTTTGGGTAATCACCTGAGAGCGTGCTGTTGGCTGGGCAACGAAGAGCCCCGCTCGAATTGGACGGACTTGAATCGTGGGACCGTCGCTGGCCAGGCCCCCCGCGTCGCCACCGAAGCGAGCGATGCCCAACGATCATCAGGAGTGCCGAACCCGGCGGTGTGTCGGCCTAATGCTGCTTGCTCGGCGGAAGTGGGACGGCAAATATGGTGTCGCCAATTTTCAACGTGTATTTTACTTCCGATTCCTTAGGAATATCGAATAGAAGTGCCAGACGACTCGGGTTTTTTTTGACGACGAGAACCACTGGGGCCTCTCGTTTTTCTTTTGTCAACCGAATCTCGCCAGACTCGTGGTTTAGCCCCATTGCTTTCGTGGCGAGCTCCTCGGCCAGAACGTACCGCCAGGTATTCTTGTTCCCACGGATGCCGACACCCCTCGGCGTGAATTCTTGAGTGACCGGCTTGCCATCGATCTCTTTCGAAAGAATCAAGGAGATTTCATCGAGCAGAATCGAATCCTGTTCCGGAACCCGCAAGCTGAAGTCACCATAGACCTGCAAGAAAGTGCCATTTTTCGGTTTCCTTGGCAAAAATGCTCCCTCGACCTTGTCGGCGACCGCGCTATGAAGATTTTTGGCAATCACCGCGCTATTCTCGCTGAACGCTTTCGCCGGATACAGCATGACGATGAACAACATGGCGACCCTATGACCGACAAAATGGCGCGTTCGAAAAGCCTGTTTAAACCTCATCGTGGGCTCCCGATAACAGGGGCGTCGCTAAATCCCAAGATTGTAGCAGGTCCGGGCCGCGAGAATGGGGGCCGGGGGATCAAGAGGGACGAGTAATCGGCCAAATGTGGACATAATTCGGGTTGCGTCCGTAGTATCCTAGAGAGTGAGTTGGCGGCCGGGCCACGCGAGCGTGGATAGAGCTGAATCACATCTTTTGTGCAGACATCGCCAGGACCGAATGGCCTATCAGGCGAGGCGAGGCATCCACGGCGTTCAACGGATTGAAAAGACCCCACTGCCCGGTCCAGGCAATAACTTCGCCTTGCGCAACCGATACATAACCGGCGGATAGTGCGCGCTCTTGCACTCGGCGTCGGATGGGCTACTTACCGGAGCTGGCCGGAATCGCCGTTGCATGTGTGCCTGCCGCCAAAGAGAATCAGGATAATCCACCCAGCCGGGGCCAAATTCGCACCCCTGGGCCGGCTGTTTGCAGGGAACTTCGTCGGTAAACCACGGCAACCCCTCACGCGGCACG
Organism: Planctomycetia bacterium; assembly: GCA_016200205.1. Taxonomy (GTDB): domain Bacteria; phylum Planctomycetota; class Planctomycetia; order Pirellulales; family PALSA-1355; genus PALSA-1355. The sequence continues at coordinate 5,655 of JACQFF010000175.1, read as the reverse complement.
AATCGTGAACGTCTTTTCCCGCCTCTGGAGCCGGTGGCAGAATCGCCGTCGGGTTGACGATTCACCCTGGGAAGGCGACACGCCCGCCTGGCTGGCCAGCTTGTTGGTGCATCTGGGCATTCTTGCCGGCCTGACGCTGCTGGGAACGGTCATGCCCCGGCAGGGAGAGTCCGTGACGCTCTTTACCATGCCGGCGGCCGAGGAGCCACTGGCCGTTTCCCAGGAGTTCAGCTATTCGAGCACGCCGCAAGAGACAATCGGATCATCCAGCTCGTCGGCGGACGGCAAGGCCGATGCGATGCTGGCCGTCGCGCCGACGCTGGCCATGACGGCCGTCTCGTCTGGTCAACTCGAGGTGGCTGACCAATCGCCGCACGTCAGCGAGCGGATCCGAATTCAAGAAGAAATCCGTGTTGCCACGGGGCCGCGGTTCGCCGAAAACCTCTCGATCAAAGGCGCCGCCGGCGTCGGCGCCACCGGAGCCGTCGGCGCGATCGATCGCATCACCCAAGAGATTCTGCTGTCTCTCGAGGAGCGCAAGACGCTGGTGGTCTGGCTGTTCGATCAGTCGGGCAGCTTGGAACGTCAACGCGCGGAGATCATCAAACGCTTCGATCGAATTTACGAAGAGCTCGGCGTGATCGAAGCCAGCGGCAATCCGGCCTTCAAGAGACACGATAGCAAACCGCTGCTCAGCGCCGTGGTGGCGTTCGGCCAAAGCATCTCGTTTCTCTCCGCCAGGCCGACCGATAACGTCGGGGAAATCAAATCCTCGGTGGCCGGCATGAAGACCGACGCCAGCGGGATCGAACGCACGTTTCAAGCCGTGTACGAAGCGACAGGGCGGTATCGGCAGTTCCGCACGCAAGAACCGCGGCGCAACGTGATGTTCGTGATCTTTACCGACGAAGTCGGGGATGACGAAGCCGACCTGGACCGGACGGTGGCGATTTGCCGCCGTTTGGAGATTCCAGTTTTTTGCATCGGCGTGCCGGCCCCCTTCGGCCGCAGGGAAGCGAGCATAAAGTACGTCGATCCCGATCCCAAATACGATCAGACGCCGCAATGGGTCCCCGTGCGACAAGGGCCGGAATCATTCATGCCGGAGCTGGTCAAGATCGGCTCGGAAGAGGCCGACGAGCCGATGGACTCGGGCTTTGGCCCGTACAGTCTGACGCGGTTGTGCGTTGAGACGGGCGGAATTTTTTTCGCGGTGCACCCGAATCGCGACGAGCGGCGCGTCGTAACTCGCAACGACACGGCCATCTTGTCGGCCCAGTTGAGCCACTTTTTCGATCCCCAGATCATGCGTAACTACAAGCCCGATTATGTCTCGATCAAGGAATATCAAAAGCTGCTGGCCGAAAACAAAGCCCGCGCAAAGCTCGTGGAAGCCTCGCAAATGTCATGGATCACGCCGATGGAGCGGCCCGTATTGAATTTTCCCAAAATCAACGACGCCGATCTGGCTAACAGGTTGACCACCGCGCAACACGCCGCCGCGGCCTTGGAACCCAAAATCAATCAGCTCTACGAGATTCTCAAGCAGGGCGAAAAAGATCGCCCACGGCTGACCAAGCCGCGCTGGCAAGCCAGCTACGATTTGTCGATGGGTCGCGTGTTGGCCCTGAAAGTGCGCACCGAAAGCTACAACGCGATGTTGGCCAAAGCCAAGCAAGGCATGCGCTTTCAAGATCGCAAGGACGACACCTGGCGATTGCTGCCGGCCGACGAAATCACGGTCGGCAGCACGCTGGAAAAATTAGCCGAGCAAGCCCGGGTCTACCTGGAGCGCGTGGTGCGCGAGCATCCCAAAACGCCGTGGGCCCTGCTGGCCGAAAACGAACTCAAACAGCCGCTGGGCTGGCAATGGAAGGAATTGTATGCCGGCGTCAACGTTCCGCGGCAAGTGGCCGGGGGCGGCGGCAATGCCGGCCGGCCGCAAAACGACAAGGCCCGATCGATCCCTCGTCCCCAGAAGCGTCCGACCCCGAAACTGTAGGACGTAGAGTTGGGTCAAATCGGGTGCCATGTCCGCGCTCGCGTGAGCATGTACCAACTCGCAAGAGCATGGCCAATACGGCTTCGCCGCGCTGGCTGTGGCGCCAAGCCATGGCGAATATCTGATCCGACCGTATTTTTCCATCCTTCAAGCGGCCCGCTACGACGGCATGTCTTGATTTCCGAGCACCAGGGGGCGAAACTGAAGATTGCATGCCGCTCGTCTGGCGTCGAGCGCGCAACTGCCCGTGCAACCTTGGAAAACCGTGAGGTATTGCCCCCATGCCAATTCCGTTGGATGGGCCCGAAGTCTTGAATCGAGAGTTTCTCGAGATTCGCGCACGCCTGTTGCAAATCGCCGCTTCTCTGGATCGAATGGACCGGGCCGCCGGCACGGTGCGCAGCGACGGGCGGTTGCAACAGATTCAGCGGGCCTTGGCGATTCTCCAGGGTTCCGCCGCGGATCGGGTGGAGCAGATTCAACTCGTTTTTTCCCGACCCTACGAAGCCAACTGGAAGGCGACGTTCGCGCGCGACAGGACCAAGAGTTAACGGCACCGCAGACAAACCCGACACGCCGCGACCCGCTTCTTTCCGCCGCCTAACGAGAGAGAGTATGTATTACTTCGATCCGCACATTCACATGGTCTCTCGCGTCACCGACGATTACGAGATGCTGGCAAAAATGGGCTGCGTCGGCATGAGCGAGCCGGCCTTTTGGGCGGGCTTCGATCGCGGCAGCGTTGACGGATTTCGCGATTATTTCCGACAACTCACCGAGTTCGAGCCGAAGCGGGCAAGTTGGTATCGCGTGCAACACTACACCTGGCTGTGCATCAACGCCAAGGAGGCCGAAAACGTCAGCCTGTCGCGCGAAGTGATCGCCATGATCCCCGAGTTCCTCGATCGACCGGGCGTGCTGGGAATCGGCGAAATCGGCTTGAACAAGAACACCAAGAACGAATCGATCGTGTTCGGCGAGCACTTGGATCTGGCCATGAAAACCGACGAGCAGATCCTGATCCACACGCCGCACCTGGAGGACAAATACCAGGGGACCCGGATGATCCTGGATATGCTCTGCGATGACAGCCGGATCGATCACAATCGCGTCCTGGTCGACCACGTCGAGGAACACACGATTCGCGCGGTGCTGGACGAAGGGTTTTGGGCCGGCATGACGCTCTACCCGGTGAGCAAGTGCACCCCGGAGCGGGCCGTCGACATGGTCGAGATGTATGGTCCCGAGCGACTGCTGGTCAATTCGGCCGGCGATTGGGGTCCCTCGAAGCCAACCGCGGTGCCCGATTTTATCCTGGCCATGCGGCTGCGCGGCCATCCGGAAAGCCTGATTCGGCGGATCGTTTACGACAACCCGCTACGATTCTTTAGTGGGAGCCGGAATTTCGACTTTACGCCGCCGGAGGTCTATCAGGCGGCCGGGTTGTAAAGCGCGTTTCAAGAGGCTCCCATTCGGTGCGTCAGACGCTTAGAATAGGCGCGCGTGGGTGTGGACGATTTTTCCCGCGATTATCCCTCCTGATGAAAGGCTCGATTCATGCGTTGCCTCTTGATTTCTTTAACAAAGGACGCGGACGCGTTTGGGCTCCCCCTCCCTCCGGGAGAGGGCTGGCGTGAGGGCGTACGCTCCGGATTCCCTCACCCTAACCCTTTCCCAAAGGGACAGGGGATTGCCCGATGGCCTCTTGTGCTGCTCGCATGCGCGGCCTTGCTGCTGGTCGCCAAACCCCGTCACGCGCTGGCCGATGACGAGGGCTTCAGACCCATCTTCAACGGCCAGAACCTCGACGGCTGGGACGGAAATCCGAAATTCTGGTCGGTCGAAGATGGCGCGATCACCGGCAAGACGACCGCCGACAATCCGACCAAGGGCAACACGTTCTTGATTTGGCGGCAAGGGCCAGTGGACGATTTCGAACTGCGGCTCAGCTATAAAATCGTCGGCGGCAATTCCGGCATTCAATATCGCAGCCAGGAGGGCGACAAATGGGTCGTCGGCGGCTACCAAGGCGATTTCGAAGCCGGCGACACCTTCTCCGGAATCCTCTATGAAGAACGCGGACGCGGCATCCTGGCCAACCGCGGTCAGAAAGTTGTCGTCGATAAGAACGGCAAGAAACACGAAACCCAAGTCGCCGATTCCAAGCAGTTGCAGGCCAACATCAAGAAAGAAGACTGGAACGATTACGAGATCACTGCCCAGGGCAACCATCTGATCCACAAGATCAATGGCAAACTCACGGCCGAGTTGACCGACGACCAGGTCGACAAGCGGGCCATGACGGGGATTTTGGCGCTCCAACTGCACGCCGGACCGCCGATGACCGTGCAGTTCAAAAACATACGACTCAAGCGCACTCGCCTGGCCGATGGCCACAGGAAAATCGTGATGGTGGCCGGCACCCCCAGCCACGGCTCTGGCGCGCATGAATTCAACGCCGGCACGATGCTCTTGAAGAAGTGTTTGGACAAGCTACCTAACGTGACCGCGGCGGCTTATTACAACGGCTGGCCAGCCGATCCGACGGCCTTCGACAATGCCGACACCATTTTGCTCTACATGGATGGCGGCGGCGGCCACCCAGTAATTCAGCGCAACCGGCTGGCGGAAATCGATCAATTGATGAAAAAAGGGATCGGACTCTGCTGCGCGCACTACGCTGTCGAGGTGCCCAAGGAAAAAGGCGGCCCCGATCTGACGAAATGGATTGGCGGCTACTACGAGACGGGCTACTCGATCAACCCGCATTGGGACGCCTCGTTCAAGTCGCTTCCCAAGCACCCCGTGACCAGTGGCGTCCAGCCGTTTTCGATCAATGACGAATGGTACTACAACATTCGCTTCCCCGAGGCTCAAAGCGGGATCGAGCCACTGCTCTCAGCGGCCCCACCCGACTCGACTCGCGGCACCGAGGCGGCCAGGTCCCACCCCGGCCGGGTTGAAGTTGTCGCCTGGGCCGTTGAGCGCGCGGATGGCGGACGCGGCTTCGGCTTCACCGGCGGCCACAATCACGTCAACTGGGGCAACGACAATTTCCGCAAACTGGTGCTCAACGCCCTGCTGTGGACCGCCAAGGCCGAAATCCCGATCGACGGCGTGGCCTCGACCGTCACGCCCGAAGAGCTGACGCAGAATTTGGATCCCAAGGGCAAGTAAGACAACCGGACAGCAATTAACCGCGAACCGCCCGGCCTCCTTTCCGATCCATCGTCGACGTTCATTGATTTTCGAACGACCATGAGTGATGGTCGCGGCCGCGAAACAGGCCCATCACACGAGTTTAAAGTTTTCATTTCCCATCGCGACTCGACATGCGATGAGTGTCGAGAGCCGTTGGGCCAGCATGCGTGGATTGTCCTGGCCGGGCAGGAGAAGATCAGGTGTCTGGCTTGTGCCGACTTGGATCATCTGGTGTTCTTGCCGTCGGGAGACGCCGCGATCACGCGGCGCGCGAAAAAGCATTCGGGCAGTTCGCGGTGGTGCTCAAATGGAGCCGCGCGCGGCGCCGTTACGAGCGCCAAGGACTGTTGGTCGAGGAAGAGGCTTTAGCCGCGGCTGAGAAACATTGCCTTGCTGACGAAGACGCCCGGCAACGCCAACGCGACCGCAATGCCCTGCGGCGGCAAGAATTG